>NZ_MKSS01000396.1:0-5547 GCF_001897365.1 Hydrogenophaga sp. 70-12 | reverse complement strand
CCTTCGTTGGCCAGCAGCACGGTCTTGCCATCGGGCGTGAAGCTGATCATGTCGGGCTGCGCGCCCACGGTGGCCGAGCCGAGCAGGACAAGGTCGCTGGCGCGGTACAGGGCCACGCGGCCCGGGTCGGTCTTGGTGGCGGCCTGCACGGCCACGGCCACCAGGCCGTCGTGCACGGCCACGCTGTTGATTTCGGCGCCCGGCAGCGCGAGCGAGGTGGCGGCGTCGATCTCGCCGACCTTCACCGGCTGGGCGGGCACGCGCAGGTCCAGCACGTCCACCTTGCCGGCCTGGGCGTTCACCACGAACAGGCGCCGGCTGGCCGCGTCGTAGGCGGGAATCTCCGCCGCTGACACGCCGAACTGGCCGGTGGCGTAGCCGCCGATCTTCTCAAGCTGGACGCTCAGGGGCTGCGACGCCGGGCCGCTGGGCTGTCCATCGCCACCGCCTCCGCAGGCCGCGAGCGCGGCGGTGGCGATCAGGGCGGCGGCGAAACGGCTCGGGGCGGGCCGGCGATTGGCGCGTGTCATCGAATCTCCTCGTGCAAGTCAGAACAAAGCACGAGGTTGTAGGCAGCGGACATGACGTCCGCGTGTCGTGTCGGTGGCGCCGGCGTGACGCCTACTGCCCGAAGCGCGGACCGTCCGTCAGAAACGCCCGTTCTTCGGCGGTGCTGTCGCGGCCCAGGGCCTCGTTGCGGTGCGGAAACCGCCCGAAGCGCGCCACGATGTCGCGGTGCAGCCGCGCGTAGCGCAGGTTGTCGTCCAGTTCTGCGTGGCAGAAGGCCGGCGCCTGTTCGCGCAGGCGCTCGAAGCGGCGCACGGCCTCGTCCTGCAGCTCCAGCGACTCGGCGTGCAGCAGCGGCATGTAGAGAAACACCCGGGCCACCACGGGCAGGCCTTCGTCTTCTCCCGCGGCGATGGCCTCCATCGTGAGGGCCTGGGCGCGCGGGTCGCCGGCGAAGGCGCGCGCCTGGCGCCGGAACAGGTTGCGCGTCAGCTGGTCCAGGAGCAGCACCAGGGCCAGGCGGCCCAGCGGCGTGGCGGCCCAGTCGGCCAGGCCGCCGGCCAGGGCCTGCTCCACCAGGGCGCCGTAGTGGCGCCGCAGTGCCTCGTCCTGCTCGGGGTCGAACCCGAACCAGAGCTGGTCGCGCGACTCGCTGGGCCAGCCGCGGGCCAGGCCGTCGCCGCACCAGTGGTCGAGCAGGGCCTGCGCCTCGGGGGGAATGTAAAGATCGTTCGCCATTTACGCCTTGCTACAGCTTTGACCGCACGTAGGGTGCGCCCGGTCCCGGGATTGTCTGTAATTCCAAGGCGGCAAACCGCCGTCGCTCCGGAGTCTCCCCATGAATACCGTGTCTCTCAGCCCCCGCCACCGCGCCACGCGCGGCCTGGTCCTGCTCACGCTGGCCGCTGGCGCCTGGGCCCTGTCGGGCACCGCCACGCAGGCCCAGGCCCGCGACAACGTTTACTGGTCCATCGGCGTCAACTCACCCGGCGTGAGTGTGGGGGTGTCCAACGCGCCCCCCGTGGTCTATGGCTACCCGTCCTACGGCTATCCGGTGTACGACCCCCGGCCGGTGGTGGTCTACCCGCGCCCCGTGATCGTTCACCCGCGACCGGTGGTGGTGCAGTCCTACCCGGTGTACGCCTATCCCCCGCAGTGGCGCCACGACCGCCCGCCCAAGCACTGGCGCAAGCACGGCTACCAGCGCGGCTACCAGCACGGCTACCGCGACGGCCGCCGCGGCGGCTGGGACGACTGAGGCGCGTCCCGCCCCGCCACCGCTTCACATCGCGCGGAAGCGGTCGGCGTAGAGGCGGCTGACCACGAAGGCCTCGTCCAGGCCGCGCAGCGTCAGCCGCCACTTGCCCGCCTCGTCGCGGGTCACGCGATCGATGGCGTCCACCCGCACCACAGTGCCGCGGTGGATTTGCCAGAACACCTCGGGGTCGAGCTGCGGCAGCAGTTCCTTCAGCGGCGTGCGGATCAGGAACTCCCGCCCGCCCGTGAGCACCCGCACGTACTTGTCGGCCGCTTCGAAGGCCAGCACCTCGTCGATGGCGACCCGCTGCACCGCCGCGCCCACGCTGGCCATGAGGTGGCGCAGGCGCGGCGCGGACGAGGGCGCACCGCCGAGCAGCGCGCGCAGCCCGGTCCAGTCGGGCGCGGCGCTGGCGCCGCGCGCGCGCAGTGCGGCCTGCACGCGCGCCACGGTGCGCTGCAGCCGCTCGGCCTGCACGGGCTTGAGCAGGTAGTCCAGGGCCTGGGCCTCGAACGCCTGCACCGCGAACTCGTCGTGCGCGGTCACGAACACCAGCGCGGGCAGCGGCTGCTCGGCGGGCCAGTCGTCGGCCAGGGTGGCGGCGGCGTCCAGGCCGCTCAGGGCAGGCATGCGGATGTCCAGGAACAGCACGTCGGGGCGCAGCGCCAGGGCCTGCTGCACGGCGCTTTGGCCGTCGCCCACGCTGGCGAGCACCCGCAGCCCCGGCCAGGCGCGCGCCAATTCGGCTTGCAGGGCTTGCGCGAGCAGGGGCTCGTCTTCGGCGATGAGGGCGGTGGCGTTCATGGGGTGTCGGGCAGGGGAAGGAGCAGCCGCGCCTGCGTGCCCTGGCCGGGTGCGCTGTGCCACTCCAGGCGCGCGGCCGCGCCGTGCAGGGCCTGCAGGCGCTCGCGCACCTGCGTGAGGCCGAAGCCCTCGCGCGCCGGGGCCTCGCTGCCCACGCCGTCGTCGCTCACGCTCAGGCACAGGGTGCTGCCCTCGCGTTGCGCGGCCACGCGCAGCTCGCCGCCGCGCGCGCTGGGCTCCAGGCCGTGGCGGATGGCGTTCTCCACCAGCGGCTGCAGCAGCAGCGCCGGCACGGGCAGCGGCGCCAGGGTCTTGGGCAGCTCCAGGCGCACGCGCAGGCGCGGGCCCATGCGCATGCTCATGAGGCTGAGGTAGTCGTCCAGCCGGGCGAACTCGTCGCTCAGGGTGTGCTGGCCGCCGCGCGCGTCGCTGCGCGAGGCCGCAAGCGTGGCGCGCAGGAAGTGGTTGAGCCGGTCCAGCATGTCGATGGCGCGCGGCGGGTCGGTGGCGATGAGGGCGCGCAGGTTGGCCAGGGTGTTGAACAGCATGTGCGGCTCCAGCTGCGACTCCAGCAGGCGCAGCCGCGCCTCGCTGGCCTGGCGCTGGGCCTCCTCCTGCGCCAGTCGGGCCATGGCCAGCATCTCGCGGCTGCTGAAGTAGTAGGCGCCGAAGGCGCCGAGGGCCAGCGACATGAGCAGGAAGCCGACGGTGGCGCCTGGCAGGTTGTTCGCGCTGGCCAGCAAGGGCCGGCCGAGCAAGAGGTTGCCCAGCGTCAGGCCCAGCGCGTAGCCCGCGAACACGGCCACCACCACCAGCACCGCCATCGGCCGAACGCCGGGCCAGCCTTGGGGCGAGAGCAGGTAGCGCCCGCCGTCGATGCCGGCCCAGATGCACAGGCCGATGAGCTGCGAGTACAGCAGGGTGGGGGCGAAGTGGTCGCCCTTGATGGCGCTGATCGCCAGTGCCAGCACGGTGTTGAACACCGCGGCGATCAATACGTGGCGCGCCACGGTGCGGGGGTTGAAAGCGGCCATGGGCGCAGTATGCCGGGCCCCCGCTCAGGGGCGCTGGCCGCGGTCGCGTTGCAGGCGCTCGCGTTCCCGGTCCATCCAGTGCTCGTACAGGCCGCCGCCGCCCAGGCGCACCCACACGGCCAGGCCGTGGATCAGCAGGCCCAGGCCCCAGCCCAGGGCGGGGTAGACAGCCCAATCGCGCCCGCTGCGCAGCGAGAGGTAGACCAGGCCGGCGTTGACGGCGAGAAACACCAGGGCGTGCAGGGTCCAGCCCATGCGGGCGGCCACGCGCCGGCGCGCGGTGCGTTCGAGGTCCTTGTCAATCGAGAGGGTGTTCATGGCGGGTTCTCCGGTGGGTGGGGGGATGGGTGAAGGTCATAGCAGCCCCAGCCACTGGCCCCAGACCAGTTGGCCCAGGTAGCGGCTGGGCAGCAGCGTGAGGGCGCCGGTGACGATGCAGGCGCTGAGGTACAGCGCGATCATGGTCAGCCGGTGCGAGCGGATGCGTCCGTGCCGCAGGTGCCAGAAGGCCAGGGCCAGCGTGCCCAGGGTGATGGGCACCAGCAGGTGGATGGGCGTGTAGCCGGCGAGGTTGGGCAGGCGGAAATCGCGGATGAACACGGCGGTGATGGCGACCATGAGCATCAGCGTGACCCAGGCGTAGCCGGCCGCGCGGTGCAGCACCGCGCGCGGGTGGCCGGCGCGGCGCGCCCACAGCGCCACCGGCCCGATGGCCAGGGCCGCGAGCGCGGCGCTGAGGTGGATGGCGATGACGGGGGTGAGCTGCATGGCGGTCTCCGGTGGGCGGGGGAGACCGCACTGTCGGCCGCCGGCCCCGCGTGCGCCACGGGGCTGAGACGAAACGGCGCGGGTGCGCCGTGAAACGCCGCCGCAGCGGCGCGAAATGCCCGCGCGAGGGAGCCCGCGCGAGGCGGTCAGCGCAAGAGGCTCGCGCGCGAGGCCGGGTCGGGAAGGCCGGGTCGAGAAGGGCGGGGCGAGAAGGGCGGGGCGAGTGGGGGGCGCCGGCCGCCCGGCCCTCAGTCCGCGGCGCTGCCGCGCGGCTGCAGGCGAAACACCTGCACCGCCTGGTGCATGACCTCCGCCTGCGACTGCAGCGAACTCGCGGCCGCGGCGAGCTGCTCCACCATGGCGGCGTTCTGCTGCGTCACCGAGTCGAGCTGGCCCACGGCTTGGTTGATCTGCGCGATGCCGCTGGATTGCTCGCGCGTGGCGTGCGTGATGTCGCCGATGAGCGCGTTGACCTGCTCCACCGCGCCCACCACCTGGGTCATGGTCTGGCCGGTGCCGTGCACCAGTTCGCTGCCGCGGCGCACCTGGTCGGCCGAGTCCTCGATCAGGGCCTTGATTTCCTTGGCCGCGTCCAGCGTGCGCTGCGCGAGGTGGCGCACCTCGCCGGCCACCACGGCGAAGCCGCGGCCCTGTTCGCCAGCGCGCGCGGCCTCCACCGCCGCGTTGAGCGCCAGGATGTTGGTCTGGAACGAGATGCCGTCGATGACCTGGATGATCTCGCCGATGCGCGCCGAGCCGCGGCTGATCTCGCCCATGGTGGTGACCACCTGCGACATGGCGCTGTTGCCTTCGCGCGCCACCGCGGCCGCGCGCTGCGCGAGCTGGGCCGCCTCCTGCGCGGTGCTGGCGCTCTGGGCCACGGTGCTGTTCATCTGTTCCATGGATGCGGCCGTCTGCTGCAGGTTGCCGGCCTGCGCCTCGGTGCGAGAGGACAGGTCGTGGTTGCCGCTGGAGATCTGGTGGCTGGCGACCTGCACGCCCTCGATTTCGTGGCGCACGTCGGCCACCACCGCCTGCAGGTTCACGTTGAGCTGGTTCAGCGCCACGGCGAGGTCGCCGAACTCGGCCGGGCCGCGCAGGGCCAGGCGCGAGGTGAGGTCGCCCGCGGCCATGGTGTTGGCGAAGCGAACGGCCTGCGCCAGCGGCTGCACGGTC
>NZ_MKSS01000395.1:0-5572 GCF_001897365.1 Hydrogenophaga sp. 70-12 | reverse complement strand
CTGTCGCTCTCTCCTGCCTCGCCACTTGCATGTGGCGTCTTACCGCGCTGCAGGTAAGTCGTGCCTTCTGAGTCAACGCAGAGATGTCTTTTCCGTCGAAATCAGGGTGGGAAAGGCTGCGGCAGAGGTTCACGGCTACGCGGCAGCCATCGCGGAACACCGCCAGCAGGGAGAGTCGTTCTCGAATTCCCGTCTCTGCGTAGCAGACGGCGCGGTACTCCTCGTTGGAGACGTGTTCGGCCAACTGGTGGCTGCACCACAACTGCAATGCGCTCGTTGGCTTCTGTCTGCCAAGCCACAGCATGTTGGAATCCTGCAGGTCGAATCCCATGCGCAGGTAGTCGACCGCGGTCATCGATGCGGCTTACATAAGGGAGTGTTCAGCACCGCATGGGTGAACTCAATCAGCGGTGCGGGCGCTTTCGGCGCAAGTGCTGCGCTCGATATCGTTTAGGTTGAAAGCACTTTTCTCCGTTGGATTTCTTGTCTCTCCCTGGTCGTTGATACGCTCTGTAGCGCACGTAGAGATTCTCTAGACCAATGGCCGATTCGATGTCCTACGGAATCAGGACGGGCCAACCCGAAAAACCTCACCGCGTCAGTAGCGAGTCGACGGTCCAGTAACTGGTCGCCGTGGCCCATGCCGCATTCGCACTCACCGTCTTGTCGCTCTCAATCTGCGGTGGGGCTGGGGGTGCTTCCACGTCAAACCAGCCGTAGAGTGGTCGGCACTGGTGCTTCAGCCTTGGGAGCGTTGTCAGCGGAGAGGCCAAGATCATGGCGACTTTGGTGGAGATTGCAAACGCACTGGTCTATGCGGGACGGACCAAGCTGAGCAGCGTCACTCTAGAAACGCGGGCGCGATGCATCGGCGTTTCGATGTTTGTAGAAGCAGACTCCTCGAAACTCGTCGTGCCTGTCTGGGACGGTCTTTTGAGGCCGAAGGGGTTGCCCGAGGACGTCCACGCCAAGCCGTTGGCCCTCGTTGTGCGCGCCATCTACTCCGACGAATTGCGCGCGTAGTTGGTGGCGTTGGGAATTGAGTGCAAGTCAAGTGTCCTGAAGAATGGACCAAGTTCTTGAGGGAGGATTCTCAGATGAGGCAGAGGCGTCATCCGCAAGGCCAACATTCCGCTCGAAAACTGAGGGTGTGGTCCCCCGAAGGCGGCAGAAGATCGGTCTACTGATCTATGTTGCTTAGACGAAGAAACGCACCAGGATGCGCAGTTCTCGACTCTATTTGCTGCAACGCAGCGGTAGGCCACGCGGACTGCGGCGGCAGTTTTCGACATTGGGCGGAGTACGATGTCCTTCGACCTTGGCGAAGACCGCATGCGCCCTAGCGGGCAGTTTGCGACATTATTTGATCAGAATAGCCTGGTGCGATCCGGCGGTGGCCCTTGGCGAATCCGCCGAGCGGATGGGGCGCTATTTCGATGCCACGGCGGGCAGTTCGTACGTGGGTTGAGGTGCGTTTCCCTGCTTCAAGGCCGCCGCCAAGGCACGGATCGAGGCCAACTCGGCATCCGACACCACGATGTCGCCCACCTGCATCTTCTGCGCTTGAGCGCGAGCGAACATCTCGATGCCCGGTGAGGGGTCTTCGCCCAGTGCGTGCAGCTCCCGCGTGGCGAATTCGGCGGCCGTCGGGTAGACACCGTCCAGGCCGAAGTAGAGGATCGACTTCGAGACGTACCGTCCGGACAGCCAACTGCCTCCCGGGATGATCGCCAGCGCCACATGCCCCGCCAAGCCAGGCACCGCCGCGATTCGCGCCTTGGTTCTGCGCGACTCGGCTTCAGGCGACGACGTGATGTACAGGCCATAGGCCGCCAGCCAGCGCAGATCGGCCGCCGTTTGGGCCTGCTTGAGCAGGTTCGTCGGGAGCTTGATGCCCGGCGACAGGTCGAACCCCAGCTGGTGCGGGTAGGGGTCGAAATAGGTGCTGTACACACCCGCTTCGCAAACCGGCTGTCCAAGCAGTTCCACCGACTGGCCATCGTCGAGCTTCACCTTGAAGGGCTGGTCTGGCTGGAGGTCATGGCGGGCTTTTCGAAGGGCCACCATGGCCGAGTAGGGTTCGTCGGGCTCAATGTCCCGGCCGTTGATGGCCACCACGACGTCGCCGACCTTGAGCTTCGGCTCAGCCGTCGGGTCCACCCACACGACACGGGCCTTGTGGTCCACGCCGAGCTGGGCATAGGCCGCGCGCAGCTCGTCGCTCAGCTGCTTGGGGTCGACGTGGCCCGTCGTCATCAGAATGAAGGGCTCGTGCGGTTGAACCGTGCTGCAGTAGCGCTGCGTTGCCATGCGCTGGGCCTGTTCGTAGACGGCGCGCAGCAGCCCGATTTCGTTGTGCAGTTGAACCCGCGCCTGTTCTTGGGCGCCGGTGGAGATCGGCATGTCTTTGGCGATGCGCTGTGAGGCGCAGCCCGTCAGTGCGAGAAGCGAAGTCGCCAAAATGAGTGTGCGCAGTGTCATTTCAGGTGGTTCGGCGCTGTCGCATGGCGGCGTCGACAGCCGGTTGTCCCGCGGTGGCGAAAGCCCGCCGTGTCGCGGGCCGTGAATCCTTGAATTTGGACCAACTATCGGCGAAGGGGCCGAAAGCTTGAGGCCTTGCCGAGCGCCCCCGGTTCAAGGCGGCGGGTCTGGCCTCACCGCGTCGCGCCCGCCCCTGCTTCCCGCCGGGGTGTTCGACGCTCGGTGGCGTCTGTCAATGCTTGTGGCCATGGTGCAGGTCGGGCACGTGGGGGTGCGTATGCACCAGTGCCGCATGGGCATGGCGATGGCTGTGGGCACCCTGTGGCATGGGCTCATGGCGGTGGTCGTGATGGCCGTCGTCGTGCGTGTGGGCGTGTTCGTGTTCGATGGGCTCGTGCGCGTGTTCGTGCTCGTGCGACTCGAGCAGATGGAGCACGACGCCCGCGAGCATGAGGGTGCCGCCCAGCACCAGCAGCAGCGATCCACCGCGTTCCCCGAGACCCCATGCACCCAGCGCGCCAATGAAGGGCGCAAAGGCGAACACGGATCCGGTGCGCGCGGCGCCAAAGCTGCGCTGGGCCAGCAGGTAGAAGCGAAGGCTCAGGCCATAGCCGCTGGCGCCGATGCCCACCAGCCCGCAGGCCACCCAACCGCCGGGCAGGGGTTCGCCGAATGCCCAGGCCAGCGTGAACGTGGCCACCGCGCCCAGACAGGATTTGCTCAGCACGACTTGCCCGGGGTCGCGGTCGGCGAGCCCTCGCGACAAGCTGTTGTCCAAGCCCCAGGCGGCCGTGGCCACCATCACCGCGACCAGGCCGAACAGTTGCGCGCGGCCCTGAACGCCTTGTTCGAGGGCGAGAACCATGCCGCCGGCCAGCAGCGACGCCATGGCCAGGACGACTCGCTTGTCGATGGTCTCTCCGTACAGGCGCCATGCCAGAAAGGCGGTGAAGAAGGCTTCGAGGGACAACGTCAACGAGGCCGAGGTGCCGCTGGTGCGCTGCAGGCCCCAGGCCAGGGCAACCGGTCCGATGACGGCGCCCGACAGCGCCATGCCCAACAAACGGCCGGCGTCGCCGAGCCTCAGGGGCGCTTCACGCTCCCGGGGGTGTCGGATGAACAGCGACACCAGGCTGGCGCCGCCGTAGAGAAGGCCGGCCGTGGTGAATGGACCGAGGCCCTGGCCCCAGCGCTGCACGAAGGGCGTGCTCAAGCCAAAGAGGGTGGCCGCCAGCAGCGCCAGCAGGCCGCCTTTGAGCACGGCGGAAAGCGGTCCGTGTGTCATGTCATGGCGACCGGTGAAAGCCGCGGCAATGAGGTGGCCCGGAGGCGAGAGGGCGGTACGCGGATTCTGCTTCCTTCCGTCGGCGATGACCGGAACGCGCGAACCCGGCGCCCGCGCCGCGCCTGCCCGCGGTCCGCCAGTCGGTGGGCGGCTCAAGATCGGCAACACGCCGTCGATACGCGAAGCACGCCCCGTTGTGTCTGGTCGAGGGGCGAGACCTACCCTTCCGCATGACATCGGTACCCCCCGCATGAAACTCAATGACCTCAAGGTCGGCAGCCGCCTGGCCTTTGCCTTTGGACTGGTTCTGCTCATCACGGCCCTCATGTCCGGCATCGGTGTGTGGCGCCTGCAGGAGCTGGCCGACACCACGCAGCGGCTCGCCACCACCGACAACGAGAAGCTCCAGCTGGCCGTGCGCTGGCGCCAGACCATCGACCTGAACTGGGTCCGCACGCGCGCCGCTGTGCTGGACTCGGACACCAGCCGCATCAGCGATTGGCAGGCCCGCATGGACAAGACCTCCGAGATCACCCTGGCCTCGCGCAAGCGGCTGGTGGAACTGGTGCAGGAGGACGAAGGCAAGCGCCTGATCGCGGCCATCGACGCCGCGCGCGAGGCCTACCGCACGCCGCGCGCGAACCTGCTCAAGCAGCGCCTGATCGGCGAGGACGTGAGCGCCGCGCTGGAGCGCGACCTGCGCCCGCTGGCCGAGGCCTACCTGGGCTCCATCGCCAAGCTCGAGGAGTACCAGCAGTCCCTCTACGACCAGGCCCTGGCCCAGGCCCACGCCAACGCGGCCCAGGGCCGCTGGATCCTGATCGTCGGCGGCGTGTTCGCCGTGCTGCTGGGCGCGGCCGCCGCCTTCGTGCTGAGCCGCTCCATCACCGTGCCGCTGCGCCAGGCCGCCGACGGCGCGCGCCGCATCGCCGAGGGCGACCTCACCAGCCGCATCCACAGCGAAGGCCGCGACGAAGCGGCGCAACTGCTGCAGGCCCTCAAGGGCATGCAGGACAACCTGTCGCGCGTGGTCGCCAACGTGCGCGGCAACGCCGAAGGCGTGGCCTCGGCCAGCACGCAGATCGCGCAGGGCAACAGCGACCTCTCGGCCCGCACCGAGCAGCAGGCCTCGGCACTGGAAGAGACGGCCGCATCGATGGAGCAGCTCAGCTCCACCGTGCGCCTGAACGCCGACAACGCGCAGCAGGCCAACCAGCTGGCGCGCAGCGCCTCCACGGTGGCCGAGCAGGGGGGCGAGGTGGTGGCCCAGGTGGTCGACACCATGAAGGGCATCAACGACAGCTCGCGCCGCATCGCCGACATCATCAGCGTGATCGACGGCATCGCCTTCCAGACCAACATCCTGGCGCTCAACGCGGCGGTGGAGGCCGCGCGCGCCGGCGAGCAGGGCCGCGGCTTCGCGGTGGTGGCGGGCGAGGTGCGCAACCTGGCCCAGCGCAGCGCCGAAGCGGCCAAGGAGATCAAGGGCCTGATCACCGCCAGCGTGGAGCGTGTCGAACAGGGCTCGGCCCTGGTGGACCGCGCCGGCGCGACCATGACCGAGGTGGTGGCCAGCATCCGCCGCGTGACCGACATCGTGGGCGAGATCAGTGCCGCCAGCAGCGAGCAAAGTTCGGGCGTGGCCCAGGTGGGCGAGGCCGTGACGCAGATGGACCAGGCCACGCAGCAGAACGCGGCGCTGGTGGAGGAAAGCGCGGCCGCGGCCGCCAGCCTCAAAACCCAGGCCGCCCAGATGGTGGAGTCGGTGGCGGTGTTCCGGCTGAACCCGGGCTGAACCGCGGCGGG
>NZ_MKSS01000394.1:0-5611 GCF_001897365.1 Hydrogenophaga sp. 70-12 | reverse complement strand
TCGGGCCTGGTTTTGCGGAGCGGTCACGGCCACCTGCATCACGCCCTGCGTGGCACCGATGATGGCGCGCGAGATCAGCGCGTCGAGCGACTCGTGGCGGTAGCTCACGGTGCGCAGCAGCATGGGCAGGTTCACGCCGCAGACGAGCTTGCTGCGCACGCCGTCGATGAGGCGCTGGGCCACGTTGCAGGGCGTGGCGCCGAACATGTCGGTGACCACCAGGGTCTGCGGACGGGCCATCTGGGCCAGCAACGCGCGCGCCTGGGCCAGGGTTTCTTCGGGCGGCACGTTGGGCTGCACGTCCAGCGCCACCACCGCGTCCTGCGCGTCGGGAAAGACATGCAGTACGCACTGCCGCAGGGCCGAGGCCAGCGGGGCGTGCGCGATCAGCAGGATGCCGTTCATGGGCGCAGTGTAGCGGCGCGGTCCCGCTCGATGCGGCGCCAGCCGCGCCAGAACAGCCCGTAGGCCGCCACGCAGCACAGCGCGAACAGGGCCACCGCGCCACGGTAGCGGTCGGGCTCGCTCCAGCCGAAAACGTCCAACGCGTCGATCGCCAGGCCGATGCCCCACTGCAGCACGAATACGCCGGCGAAGATGACCAGGTTGTAGGCCGACAGCGCGCGGCCCGCGGCCTGCGGCGGCAGGGCCAGGGCCACGGCGGGCTGCGACAGCGCCACGAAGGTGGAGCTGACGCAGAACAGCGCCCAGAGCAGCCAGCCCGCGCGCGGGCCGAGCCAGGCGATGGCCACGATCACCACCAGGCTGATGGGCAGGCCCCAGCCGATCAGCGACTCGGGCCGGATGCCGCGGCGCGCCAGGTGCGGGTTGACCACGCCCCAGGTCCAGAAGGACGCGAGCATGCTGAGGTTGATGGCGAACAGGCCCATGGCGGCCTCGTCCGGCGTGTAGCCGGCGACCTTGACCATCCAGGGCCCGGCCCACAGCGCCTGCACGGCCACCATACCGCCGTAGTTCATGAAGCCCACGGGCACCATGGTGCGGAAGTAGTGGTCGCGCCAGATGAGTCCGTAGCCGCCATCGGGCGAACCGGCGGCCGGCGCGGGTGCGTTCGCGTGCCGCGTCCACGCCGGCACCGACCAGGCCAGCGCCGCCATGGACAGCACGAACAGCAGGGCCAGCGCCCAGAACAGGCCGCGCCAGCCGATCACCGGCAGCAGCCATTGCACCGGCAGCGTGGACGCCACCATGCCCATGGAGCCGGTCATCAGCATCCAGGAGTTGGTGCGCAGCTGTACGGCGGGGCTGAACCAGCGGCGAAAGCCCGTGAGCGGCGCCATGAGGCAGGCGCTGAGCCCCATGCCGGTGAGCACGCGCGCGGCCAGCAGGCTGTAGAAGCTGTCCGCCAGCGCGAAGGCCACGCTGCCCGCGACGGCCATGGCCAGAAAGGCCAGCACCACGCGCTTGGGGCCGTGGTGGTCGAGCCAGCTGCCCATGGGCAGCTGCGTGAGCGCGAAACCGAAGAAATAGCCGCCCGCGAGCAGGCCCAGGTGGCCCGGCGTGAGCGAGAGCTCCGCGCTCAGCGTGGGCGAGAGCGTGGCCGTGATCGCGCGCACCAGGGCCGACAGGAAATACGTGCCGGCAAAGACGAGGAACACCGTCACCGCCGCGCGTGGGGTGAGCAGTTCGTCGTGGGCGCTGGAAACGCTCATGGCAGGCGGACTCCCTCGAAGAAGGTGGCGGCGAGCTCGGGCTCGATGGCGCGGCCGTAGATGGCCGCGTGCAGCAGCTGGCCGCCCCGCATGGCGTGCAGGGCGCGCACCTGGACGGGCTCACCGCCCGGGCTGCGTCCACTGGCCTGCAGGCCGAGCGCGCGGTCGCTGCCCGGCACGCCAGCCGGCCAGGACGCGGCGGGGTCGTCGGCCAGGGCCGGGTCGGCCTGCACCGCCAGCAGCGTGGCGCGGCGCCAGGCCTCGAGCGCCCGCGCCGCGCGCGCGGCATCGCCCGCGTCGACCCAGGCCACTGCGAAGGTCAGGCCGCCGGTGTCGCAGCTGAGCATGTGCAGCGTGGCGTTCAGGCCGCCCAGCGGCACCTCGCGCTCGGCGCGCTCGGGCTTGCAGGGCAGTAGGGCCTCCACGGGTGCGCCGTCCGCGCGCACGGTGCGCCAGTTGAAGGTGGGGGTGCAAGCGGCGATGAGCAGCAGCCCGGTCAGGGCGCCGGCGAGTCGTCGGGAACGGGTCATGGAACTGGACGGGGGCCGGTCCGCGGGGCGCGGCACCGGAGGCGCGAGGGTCTCGCGCACAATGCACGGATGAATGCTCTGGATGGTATCCGCATCCTCGATTGCTCGCGGGTCCTCGCCGGCCCGTGGTGCACCCAGACCCTGGCCGACCTGGGCGCCGACGTGGTGAAGGTGGAGCGCCCGCGCGGGCCCAGCCACCCCGGCGGCGACGACACGCGCGGCTGGGGCCCGCCCTTCCTGCGCGGACGCGACGGCCAGGACACCGCCGAGGCGGCCTACTACCTGGGCGCCAACCGCAACAAGCGCTCCATCACCTGCGACCTCTCGGTGCCCGCCGGACAGGCGCTGATCCGCGAGCTGGCCGCCCGGGCCGACGTGTTCGTGGAGAACTACAAGGTGGGCGACATGGCGCGCTACGGGCTGGACTTCGCCGCGCTGCGCGCGCTCAACCCGCGCCTGGTCTATTGCTCCATCACCGGCTTCGGCCAGACCGGCCCTTACAAGGACCGCGCGGGCTACGACTACGCGGTGCAGGGCATGGGCGGCCTCATGAGCATCACCGGCGAGCGCGACGACCTGCCCGGCGGCGGCCCGCAGAAGGTGGGCGTGGCCGTGGCCGACCTGTTCACCGGGCTGTACGCGACCGTCGCCATCCAGGCCGCGCTGCGCCACGCCGAGCGCACCGGCGAAGGCCAGCACATCGACATGGCCCTGCTCGACACGCAGGTGGCCATGCTGGCCAACCTGGGCGCCAATTACCTGGTGCGCGGCCGCGCCGACGGGAAGGTGCCGGGCCGCGCGGGCAACGCGCACGCCAACATCGTGCCCTACCAGGTGTTCGAGGTTGCGCCCGACGGCAGCGGCCAGGCGCAGCACATCATCCTGGCCGTGGGCAACGACGGCCAGTTCGCCAAGTTCTGCGACGTCGCCGGCCGCCCCGAACTGGCCCGCGACGAGCGCTTCGCGCGCAACCAGAACCGCGTGCGCCACCGCGCCGTGCTGGTGCCCCTGCTGGAGGCCGTGATGAAGACGCGCGGCAAGGCCGACTGGCTGGCCGCCCTGGAAGCCGCCAAGGTGCCCTGCGGCCCCATCAACGACCTGGCCGAGGTGTTCGCCGACCCACAGGTGCGTGAGCGCGGCATGGTCCACACCTGGGAACACCCGCTGGCCGGCGCCATGGACCTGGTCGCCAGCCCCATCAAGATGAGCGCCACCCCCGTGCGCAATCACCGCCCGCCGCCGCTGCTGGGCCAACACACCGAAGAGGTGCTCGCCGAGTGGCTGGGCGCCGACGCCGCGCGCCTCGCGCAACTCCGCGGCAGCGGAGCGATCTGAACCGCCATGGCCTACCAACCCCTGCCCACCCCAAAATCGCTGCGCGCCGCGGCCGACGCCACGGCCGCGCGCGGCGAACCCCTGGTGGTGATTATCACGCTGCGCGGCTGCGTCTATTGCGAGCTGGTGCGCAACAGCTACCTGCACCCGCTCATGCGCGAGGGTCGGCTGATCGCCGTGCAGCTCGACCTGCAGGACAAGGCCACCGCCATCCAGGACTTCGGCGGCCGCACCACCACGCCGGCCGCCCTGGCCGAGGAATGGCGGGTGCGCCTGACGCCCACGGTCTTCTTCTTCGGCCCCGAGGGCCGCGAACTGGCCGAGCGGCTGGAGGGCGTGACCTCCACCGACTTCTATGGCAGCTACCTGGACGAGCGGCTGGAGTCCGCGCGAAAAGCCCTCAAACGATAGCGCCCACTCACTTCAAGGAGCCGAACACCTTCTTGAGAATGTCGCTGCCCGTGCCCACCGGGTCCTGGCGGATCTTGCGCTCCTCCTCGCCGATGATGGTGTAGAGGCCGTCGAGCGACTTGCCGGTGACGTAGCGCTCGATGTTCGCGTCCTCCTTCTTCACCAGCCCGAAGCCGGAGGCCTTCTCGGCCACGCGGTTGTAGCTGCGCGCCAGGCCCACCTTCTGGGTGGTTTTCGTGACCACGGGCAAGAATTTTTCGCCCAGCGGGGCGCGCGTCTTGTCGGCGAAGAAACGGGTAACGGAGTCGTCGCCGCCCGTCAGGATGTTCTTGGCGTCGGTCACGCTCATGGACTTCACCGCGCCGACCAGCAGGTCCTTGCCCAGGGGCACCGCCTGCTCGGCGGCACGGTTCATGCCGGTGATGAGCTCGTCCACCCGCTTGCCCTGGCCAGCGAAGCTGAGCAGCTTGGCCGCGTCTTCCAGATAACCGGGCAGGGGAATCCGAACTTTCGGGTTGCCGAGGAATCCATCCGTCTTGCCCAGCAAAGCCACGGCGGCCAGCGCGCCTTTTTCGAGCGCGGTGCGAATGCCGGCCGCGGCGTCCTTGTCCGTCAGGTCCGACAGGGACAATGCCCAGGCCTGGCGCTGGGCGGCGACAATCAGCAATCCCACGCTGCCCAGGGACAGGCGATGAAACTGGCGGCGTTGCATGTGGGTGCTCCCTCACGTTGATCCGAGGCGGGCACTGTAGATGGTGAAGCAGGAAATGACAAACCCGATGACCAAGAGGCCCGAACCGAACCGCCGCCAGGTGTTGGGCGCGGGCCTGGCGCTGGGCGCCACCGGCGTGTTCGGCCTGAGCGGCTGCGCGGGCCGCGAGGCCGCGCCGGATTCCACCTTCGTGCTGCTCGACGGCAGCCAGGCCCGCACGGCCGACCTGCAGGGCAAGGTCACCCTGGTGAACTTCTGGGCCACCACCTGCGTGACCTGCGTGAAGGAAATGCCCGCGCTCGTGGCCACCCACCAGAAATACGCGTCGCGCGGCTACGAGACCATGGCCGTGGCCATGAGCTACGACCCGCCGGCCTGGGTGGTGAACTTCGTGCAGTCGCGCCAGCTGCCGTTCAAGGTCGCGCTGGACAACACCGGCGAAATCGCCAAGGCCTGGGGCGACGTGAAGCTCACGCCCACCACCTACCTGCTCGACAAGCAGGGCCGCATCGTCAAGCGCTACGTGGGCGAACCCGAGATGGACGCGCTTCACAAGCTGATCGAGGAACTGCTGGCGGCCTGAGCGCGGCGCGCGGGTCCTCAAGATGAAAGGCCGGGATCCCCCGGCCTTTTTTGCTGGGCGCGGGGCGCCGCGCTCAGTTCTTGCGGAAGTCGTCGTGGCAGGCCTTGCAGCTCGCGCCGGCTGCGCCGAAGGCGGCCTTGATCTGGTCCAGGTTGCCGGTCTTGGCGGCCGCGTTCAGCTTGGCAACCTCGCCCATCATCTTCTCGCTCGCCGCCTTGAACTTGGCCTGCTCGGTCCAGACGGCGGGCTCGGCCCGTGTGTCGCCCCTGTCGGTGCCGGGGCCGAAGGCCTCCCAGGGCAGCTTGCTCATGGTCTCCGCGATGGCCGCGCTCTCGGCCGCCACCTTGGCGTCGAAAGGCACACGGCC
>NZ_MKSS01000393.1:0-5597 GCF_001897365.1 Hydrogenophaga sp. 70-12 | reverse complement strand
ATCGCCACATCGGCCACCCGATCGGCGCCCTTCTTGTACTCGCCGACCTTCAGCAACAGCTCGATCTCGTCGTACTTCGCCAACAGCTCGCGCACCCGGCCGGCCGCGGCCTTGTGCTGAGGGGATACCAGGGCGCCCATCACCCGCGAGGCCGAGGCCAGGACGTCAATGGCTGGGTAGTGGTTAGCCGCCGCCAGTTTGCGCGACAGCACGATGTGCCCATCGAGAATGGACCGGGTCTCGTCGGCCACTGGTTCGGTCATGTCGTCGCCCTCCACCAGCACGGTGTAGACCCCACCGGTTTGGGCGGTCGCCTAGTCCGAATGACGGTCAAAGCCCTGCCACAGCCGACCGGAGCGGTTCTCCCTGGGGTATCCGCACCCGCGGCTGTGGCAAGCCGGCCCATGCCCGGGACTCACATCCGCGAGGGCAGCCAGGTCGCCAGCGCGGGCCAGGTGTGGATGGTCCAGGCCAGCAGCAGGATGAGGATCCAGTAGGGCGCCACGCCGCGGAAGATCTCCTGCACCTTGAGCAGCGGGTCGGGCACCGCCGCCTTCACCACGAAGACGCTGATGCCGAACGGGGGCGTGAGCACGCCGGCCTCGATCACCAGGATGCCGATCAGGGCGAACACGATGGGATCGAACCCCATGGACATGGCGATGGGCCAGAAGATCGGCACCGTGAGCAGCATGATGGAAATGCTGTCGATCATCATGCCGAGCACGAACCAGACCGCCACCATGAACAGCATGGTGCCCGTGGGACCCAGGCCCCAGGCCTGCAGCAGCGCCTGCACTTCCTGCGGAATGCCGTTGAGCGCGACCAGCTTGCTGAACATGGTGGCCGTGAGCAGCAGCAGCATGATGGGCGTGACCGTGTGGCCGGCCTCGACGAAGGCGCCCCGGATGCCGGTCCAGCGCATGCCCTTGAGCCAGGCCACCACCAGCGCACCCATGAGGCCCACCGCGCTGCCCTCGGTGGGCGTGAAGTAGCCGAACCAGATCCCGCCCAGCGTGACCACGATGAGCGCCCCCACGCCGGCCGCGCCCAGCGCCGCGCCGCGCTCGGCCGGCGCTGCCGCGTCGTCGCTCTCCGGGGCCGCGTCGGGCCGCAGCTTCGCGTAGACGCCGCAGTACAGCGCGTACATCAGGGCCAGCAGCAGGCCCGGCACCACGCCGGCCGCAAACAGCTTGCCCACCGACTGCTCGGTGAGGATGGCCCAGACGATCATGAACACCGACGGTGGGATGAGCAGGCCCAGCACCGAACTGCCCGCGATGCAGCCGGTGGCGAAGCTGCGGCTGTAGCGGTGGTCGCGCATCACGGGATAGGCCACGTGGCTGAAGGCCGCCGCCGAGGCCACGCCGACGCCGGTCACGGCCGCGAACACGGCGTTGCCGCCCACGGTCGCCACGGCCAGGCGGCCGGGCACGCCGCGCAGGCGCCGGTTGATCACACTGAACAGGTCGGCCGCCGCGCCGCAGTGCGCGATCAACATGCCCATCACCGTGAAGCAGGGGATCACCACCAGGTTGTAGTCCTTGATGCCGGAGAGCGCCGTCTGGCCCACCAGGTCCATGGCCGGCCACACGCCGCCGAGCGCGAAGTAAAGGCCGAACAGCGCGCTGCCGGCGAAGGCGAACACCACCGGCACGCCCAGAATGACAAGGGCCACCAGCACGAACAGCGCGGCCCAGGTTTCGAAGAACATGGCGAATCTCCTCTCAATCGGCCGGGACCGGCTCGCTCGGTCCGCGGCCGCGCCAGGCGTCCGCGCACAAGCGCAGGCAGACCAGCGCGCCCACGGACCACAAGAGCAAGGTGCCGAAGCGCAGGGGCCAGGCGGGCAGTCGGAACGCGTCGTTGCCGTAGAACTCCGCGCTTCGCCAGCCTTCGATGGCGGGCGCCCAGCCCGAGGCCAGGAAGGTGGCGAACACCAGCGCGCCGATCAGCCAGGCGGCGCCCACGAGTGCGCCGGCCGCGCGGGCCGGCAGGCGCTCCAGCAGGAAGGTGACGCGCAGCAGCTTGCCGCGGCGCATGGCGCTGGGCGCCTGCAGGAAGGTCAGCAGCACCAGGCCGGCACCGGTCAGCTCGGCCGTGCCCGCGAACGGGTGGTTGAACAGCAACCGGCCCGCGACGTCATAGCAGATGACCAGGGTGAGCAGCGCGAGCAGCGCGGCACCGATGGCGTGCAGCGCCTTCAGCAACGTGTCGAATGGGTTCTTCACGGCGGCTCAGAGCGGGTAGGCGATCGGGAACTTGTAGCCGGCTTCCTCGAGGAAGCGGACATAGGTCTTGAGGACCTGCGTCGCGGGCTGCCCCTTGGCGTCGAGCTCCTTGGCGGCGCGGCCCGGCAGGTCCTTCACGAGCTCCGCCCAGCGGCGTTTCTCGGCGTCGGACAGCGCATGGATCTGCGTGCCCGAACCGCGCAGGCGGGCCTCGATGTCCAGGTCGCGCTGGCGGCTGGCGGCCGCGATCTTCGCGGTCGCCTCTTCGGCCACCTCGTCGATGATGGCGACCACCTCTTTCGGCAGGCGCGCGCGGGTGTTCAGGTTCATGAACGACACGAAGGTGCTGTAGGAGCCGAAGCCGGTCTTGGTCCAGACCTTGGCCACCTCGCGCAGCTTGAAGGCTTCCATGCCAGAGACCATGAACAGGCTGCCGTCGGCCAGGCCGTTCTGCATGGCCTGGTAGTGTTCGCCGATGCCCAGCGTCACGGGCACCGCGCCCGTGGGCATGAACAGCGGCGCGTTGGTACCGGCCATGGCGATGCGCTTGCCCTTGAGCTCATCCACGCGCTGCCAGTCGAAGCTGGTGGCCACGCCATAGGCCTCGGTCACCATCTGCGCCAGGATGTGCGCGTTGTAGGGTTTCACGCTCTCCTGCAGCGCCGGCACTTCCTTCAGCATGCGCGAGGCCACCTTCTGCTGCAGCACCGGGTCGTCGGCGGTGAAGGGCATGTAGGCGCTGTAGTTCAGCAGGCCGGCGCGCGCCTGCTCGAAGCCGATCGGCGACAGGCCGATGTCCAGCGAACCCTTCTGCACGGCCTCCAGCGCGCCGTCGACCTTGGCGACGCTGCCGCCCCAGGCCTTGATGAAGCGCAGGTTGTGCCCCGTGCGCGCCTTCACGCGCTGGCTCACCTCGTCGGCGAAGAAGCCGTCGTACACGCTGATGTACGTCAGGCCGGTGGTGTGCCCGCCGCCCATGCGCAGGGTGAAGTTGTCGGCGTGGGCGATCGACGCGGCGAGGGCCAGCGCGGCGGCCAGCAGGGAATGGGCGAATGTCATGGCTTGTCTCCTCGGATAGGGGTCATTCGAAACTGAGGTCGAGCAGCAGGCTCTCGTAGGCCTCGGGGTTGAGCAGGTGCGGGTAGTGGCCGCCGCTCTGCAGGCGCACGTGGCGCGACCCGGGGTAGCGCTCACGCAGGCGATCGCGCGCCTCGGGCGGGATCAGCGGATCGTCGGCGCAGTCCAGCACCACGATCTGCGACGGCTCCAGGGGCAGTGGGGGACAGGCGCGCGCCTGCGTCACGCCGGCGAAGCGCGAGTGCAGGCTGGCCGGCGACTGGCGCTTGGCCAGCATCACGCGCTGCAGCTGCTGCAGCGGCGACACCGGCGCGCTGGCCACGCGCTCCAGCCAGGTGGCGTGCAGCGCCTCGGGCGACACGCCCGCCACCCAGGCGGGGTCGAACAGCGGGTTGGCGGCCAGGTCGCCGCCGTCCGTGAAGCCGTTGCCGATGACCAGGCGGCGCACCTGCTGCGGGCACTGCAGGGCGAAGAACTGCGCCCACCAGGCGGCGAAGGACGAGCCCACCACCACGCAGGGCGGCAGCCCCAGGTGGTCGACCACGGCCTTCAGGCCGTCGGCCAGGCGCGGGGCCTCGGGCAGCGCCGGGTAGGTCACGGCGATCAGGCGCAGCCGCTCGCCCAGCGACAGCAGGGTGCGAACGAACATCGCGCCATCGCCCACGGAGCCGGGCAGCAGCAGCACCGCCGGCCCCTTGCCGGCGGTGTCGAGCCAGCGCCACTCGACGCCATCGACCTCGAGCGAAGACCAGGCGTAGCGGCTTTCCAGCCGGTCCAGCATTTCCTGCATGGCTCAGTACTTTCCGTCGGCCGACATGAAGCCTTCGGCGATCAAGCGCTCGTGCGCCTCGGGCGAGAACTCGGCCTGCGGCGCGTCGCCGCCGATCACGAACATCAGCCAGTGCGTCTTGTCCGGCTCGCCGAAGCTCACGTTCTCGAACCGGCGCTGCACACCGGCGGGAAAGGAGATCACGTCGAACGGACCGAGGTCGAAGCTCTCGACCTGACCGTCCACCTCCCACGAGCAGCGCCACTGCCCCGTCATGGGCATGAAGGTCTCGTTGGTGTCGTGGTTGTGCATCATCGGGCCCTTGCCCGGCGCGGCCTCGCAGAAGCCCAGGTTGAAGCCCTCGCTGATCTTGATGTGCGCGGCCTCGGCCGCCTCGTCGCCCACGGGGGACACGACCACCGTGCCATCGGATTTCTTCGGCGGCTGGAAGCCGATGATGTTGTAGAGCTTGCGCAGCGCGCTCGGGTGGCGGCTGTCGGGCAGGCCGCCGTCGTGGCCGCGGATCTCGCTGAACAGCGCGACGCGCTGGCGCATCTGCTCTCGCGTGACGCGGATGGTGGGGATCTTTTGTTCCATGGTGGGTCTCCTGAAGGGAAGCGGCGCGCAGGCAGGCGGCACGCAGCCGCGCGCGATGCGGTGTCGCACGAAAGGCGCGGCTCGTCGCCGCGGAGTGAGGGGGAGGGAAAGGCCGCGTGGCGCGGGCGCGCGCTAGCGGCGCGCGGCGCCACCGGCCGGTGGGGAATGCATGGCTTGTCTCCGTTGTTCTCTGCTGTCCTTGATTAAACTCAAACGAGGCCTTCGATCGCAATTCGCCACACCGATAGCCGCCATCGACAAGACGATCCCCATGAGGCTACGCGACCTGGACCTGAACCTGCTGGTGGCGCTGGACGCGCTGCTGCGCGAGGCGCATGTCACGCGAGCCGCGGCACGGCTGGAGATGAGCCAGTCGTCGATGAGCCTGGCCCTGTCCAAGCTGCGCACGGTGTTCAACGACCCGCTGCTGGTGAAGAGCGGCAGCGGCCTGGTGCTCACCGCGCGCGCGCAGGAGATCGCGCCGCGCCTGGCCGACACGCTGCGCCACGTCGACGCGCTGATGCACGAGCGCCGCGACTTCGACCCTTCGCAGGCGCACGACACCGTCACGTTGATCGTCACCGACTACATCGACTTCGTGGTGGTGCCGTCGCTGGTGAAGGAACTCGCGCGGCGCGCGCCCCACGTGATCCTGCGCATCGTCGGCCCCAACCCCACGCGCTTCGGCGAGATCTTCAGCAGCGGCGAAGTGGACGTGTCCATCACCTACTTCCCCAATCCCCCCGCCAGCCTTCGCGTGCGCCCGCTGTTCCGCGACCGCCTCGTGGGCGTGGCCCGGCGCGGCCACCCGCTGTTGGCCGGCGCCATGGACCTGCGGCGCTTCTGCGACCAGGGCCACGTGATCGTCGAGCCCGGCCAGGCCACCATGTACAACGCGCAGATCGAGCAGGCGCTCGAGCGCG
>NZ_MKSS01000392.1:0-5622 GCF_001897365.1 Hydrogenophaga sp. 70-12 | reverse complement strand
GCCACCGAGGCGATGGCGGCCAGCGCCTCGCCGCGAAAGCCCATGGTGCCCACCGATTCGAGCTCGGCCAGGCTGGCGATCTTGCTGGTGGCGTGGCGCTTCAGGGCCTGCGGCAGTTCGGCGCGCGGGATGCCGATGCCGTCGTCTTCCACCGCGATCAGCCGCACGCCGCCGCCGAGCAGGCGCACGGTGATCTGCGTGGCGCCGGCGTCCAGCGCGTTGTCCACCAGCTCGCGCACCACCGAGGCGGGCCGCTCCACCACCTCGCCCGCGGCGATCTGGCTGATCAGCTCATCGGGCAGTTCGCGGATGGGGCGGCGCGGGGGCAGGGAAGTCATCGCGGGATTGTAGGAAGCCGCGCCGATAATGCCCGCCCATGGAACTGATCACCTTCCTCATCGACTTCATCCTGCACGTCGACCAGCACCTGCAGGCCTTCGTGCAGACCTATGGCATGTGGGTGTACGCGCTGCTGTTCCTCATCATCTTCACCGAGACGGGCGTGGTGGTCATGCCTTTCCTGCCGGGCGACTCGCTGCTGTTCGTGGTGGGCACGCTGTGCGGCGCCGGGCTCATGAGCCTGCCGCTGGCCATGGCGCTGCTGGTCGTGGCGGCCATCCTGGGCGACCAGACCAACTACTCCATCGGCCGCTACTTCGGGCCCAAGGTCTTCCAGTGGGAGAAGTCGCGCCTGTTCAACAAGGACGCCTTCAACCAGGCGCACGCCTTTTACGAGCGCTACGGCGGCATCACCATCATCCTGGCGCGCTTCATGCCCTTCATCCGCACTTTCGCGCCCTTCGTGGCCGGCGTGGCCGAGATGACGCGCGCCAAGTTCACCGCCTACAACGTGATTGGCGCGCTGATCTGGGTGATCGGCCTGGTGGGCGCGGGCTACCTGTTCGGCAACCTGCCCTGGGTGCAGGCCAACCTGAGCAAGATCATCTGGGCACTGATCATCGTGCCGGGCCTGATCGCCATCGTGGGCGCCTGGCGCGCCCGGCGCCAGGCCGAGCGCGACATCGCCGGCACCTGAGGCGGGCCGGACCTCAGGCCGCCACGGTCCGGTGCAGCACCGGCGTTTCGGGCACCGGGTAGCCGGCCGCGCCGAAGGTGCTCACGATGGCGCGGTGCGTGTCGAAGTAGACCTGCCAGTAGTGGTCGGTGTGCGTGTAGGGACGCACGCACAGCAGCGGGCCTTCGGGCGTGAACTGCAGGATCTCCACGTCGGGCGCGGGCGCGGCCTTCACATTGGGGATGGCGGCCACCGCCGTGCGCAGGCGCTGCATGGCGTCGTTCACGTCCACGCCGTTGGCCACCTTGGCCACGCAGTCCACGCGGCGGAAGGCCTCGGTGCTGTAGTTCTGGATGTTGTCGCCGAAGGCCTTGTTGTTGCCCACGATGGTGGTCACGTTGTCCGGCGTGAGGATGGTGGTGGCGAACAGGCCCAGCTCCTTGACCGTGCCCGTGACGCCGCCCGCGCTGATGAAGTCGCCCACCTTGTAGGGCCGCAGCACCTGCAGGAAGATGCCCGCCGCGAAGTTGGCGAGCATGCCGCTCCAGGCCGCGCCGATGGCCAGGCCCGCGCCCGCCAGCAGGGCCGCGAAGGAGGTGGTGCGGATGCCGAAGATGTCCAGGATGGCCATGATCAGCACCACGGTCAGCAGCACGGACAGGATGGACTTGAGGTAGCGGATCAGCGTCATGTCGATGCGGCCGCCGCGCTCCATGGCCACGCCGATCAGGCGCACCGCGATGCCGATCAGCCAGCGCCCGATGATCCAGGCCGCGATCGCGCCCAGCACCTTCAGGCCGAAGTCGGCCCCCTGCGTGACGATGAAGTTCCAGATGACTTCCGTGTTCATAATGGCTCCTGCCTTCCCGGTGGTTGATGGTTCCCTCGCGGCCAGGCCGCGGTCCCGAAGGTAGCGCTGCGCACCGATGAAAAACACGAATCCCCTGCCCGAAGTCAACATCTCCGAAGACGGCGAGGTCCGTTTCCTGCACCTGGGCACCGAATGGGTCCAGGGCTCCATGCTGCTCGACGCGCCCTTCGACATCGAGCTGGAATACGTGCAGCGCATGATGGCCTGGCTGCTGTTCGTCGAGCCCGACTCGGTGGCGCACCGCCGCGCGCTGCAGCTCGGCCTGGGCTCGGCCGCGCTCACCAAGTTCAGCCACAAGCGGCTGCGCATGGACACCACCGCGATCGAGATCAACCCCCAGGTGGTGGCGGTGTGCCGCCGCTGGTTCAAGCTTCCGCCCGACGGCGCGCGCCTGCGCGTGCTGATGGGCGACGCCGGCGAGCTGATCCGCCGCGACGAGCACCGCGCGCGCTACGACGCGCTGCAGGTCGACCTGTACGACCACGAGGCCGCCGCCCCCGTGCTCGACTCGGCCGGCTTCTACGCCGACTGCCGCGACGCGCTCAGCGACGAGGGCTGCCTCACGGTCAACCTGTTCGGTCGCGACTCGAGCTACGCGCGCTCGCTGGCCAGCCTGGCCGAGGCCTTCGGCGAAGACGCGGTCTGGGCCTTCCGGCCCACGCGCGAAGGCAACACGGTGGTGCTGGCCCAACGCCACGCCTCGCGCCCTTCGCGGCTCGAACTGCTGGCGCGCGCCGAGGCCGTGCAGCAGCGCTGGGGCCTGCCCGCCGTCAAGTGGATGCGCCTGTTCAAACCCGTTCGCGAATAAGCATGAAGACCGCCTCCGCTGCCGCCGCCGCGACCACCGCCCCCAACGGCCCGCTCGACTGGCGGCTGGTGCTGCGCTGGCTGAAGGAGGACGGTGTCATCGGCGAAGACGAGGCGCGCCGCACCGAGGCGCGCATCTCGTCCGCCCACAGCGCGCAGCACCCCCTGCAGCGCCTGGCCGTGGTGGGCATGGCGCGCGCGGCCGACGGCCATGTGCTCGACGCCGAGGCCCTCACCCAATGGCTGGCGCAGCGCTGCGGCCTCACCTACCTGCGCATCGACCCGCTGAAGGTGGAGGTGGGCAAGGTGGCCGACGTGATGAGCGCGGCCTACGCCGAGCGCCACAAGGTGCTGCCCGTGCAGGTGGGGCCGGCCGAGGTGGTGGTGGCCACGGCCGAGCCCTTCATCACCGACTGGGTGGGCGAGGTCGAGCGCCAGACGCGCAAGACCGTGCGCCTGGTGCTCTCCAGCCCGGCCGAGATCACGCGCTACACGGCCGAGTTCTTCGCGCTCGCCAAGTCGGTGCGCGCGGCCAGCAAGACCGGCGGCGCCGCGGGCTTCCAGAGCTTCGAGCAGCTGGTGGAGCTGGGCAAAGGCAACAAGCAGATCGACGCCAATGACCAAGGCGTGGTGCAGGTGGTGGACTGGCTCTGGCAGTACGCCTTCGACCAGCGCGCCAGCGACATCCACCTGGAGCCGCGCCGCGAACAGGGCGTGATCCGCTTCCGCATCGACGGCGTGCTGCACCCGGTGTACCAGCTGCCGCTGGGCGTGATGAACGCGATGACCGCGCGCATCAAGCTGCTGGGCCGCATGGACGTGGTGGAGCGCCGCCGGCCGCAGGACGGCCGCATCAAGACGCTCAAGCCCGGCATGGGCGGGGCCAAGGGCGACGAGGTGGAGATGCGCCTGTCCACCCTGCCCACGGCCTTCGGCGAGAAGCTGGTGATGCGCATCTTCGACCCCGAGTCGACGGTGAAGGACCTGGCGGCGCTGGGCTTCAGCGCGCACGACGCCACGCGCTGGGAAGGCCTCACGCGCCGGCCGCACGGCATCGTGCTGGTGACGGGGCCCACGGGCTCGGGCAAAACCACCACGCTGTACGCCACGCTCAAGCGCCTGGCCACGGAAGAGGTGAACGTGAGCACGGTGGAGGACCCGATCGAGATGATCGAGCCGGCCTTCAACCAGACGCAGGTGCAGCCGCACCTGGACCTGGATTTCGCCCAGGGCCTGCGCGCGCTGATGCGGCAGGACCCGGACATCATCATGGTGGGCGAGATCCGCGACCTGGCCACCGCCGAGATGGCGGTGCAGGCGGCGCTCACCGGCCACTTGGTGTTCTCCACGCTGCACACCAACGACGCGCCCTCGGCGGTGATGCGCCTGATGGAACTGGGCATTCCGCCCTACCTCATCAACGCCACGGTGCTGGGCGTGCTGGCCCAGCGCCTGGTGCGCACCCTGTGTCCCGCCTGCAAGACGCGGGTGGAGAAGGACGAGGCGGCCCAGGCGCGCGAGCAGCTGGCCGAACTGGTGAAGCCCTGGCAGATCACGGGCGGCTACCGGCCCTACCAGCCGGTGGGCTGCGTGGACTGCCGCATGACCGGTTTTCGTGGGCGCATGGGCCTGTACGAGCTGCTCACGGTCAGCGAGGCCTTCAAGAACCAGGTCATCCGCGAGCCGCGGCTGGAGGCCCTGCGGGTGCAGGCGGTCACGGACGGCATGCGGCCCCTGCGCCTGGCCGGCGCGGCGCGCGTGGCCGAGGGGCTGACCACCCTGGACGAGGTGCTGGCCTGCACGCCGCCGGTGCAATAGCCCACGGTCCCCGGCGCCCATGGGCCGGGATCGATAATCGGCGGCTTCATGTCGCGCGCCGCCCCCCACCCCCACCTGGCCTCCGGCCTCACCCTCGCCATCCTCGGCTCCATCGCCTTCAGCGGCAAGGCCATCATCGTCAAGCTGGCGTACCGCTACGGCGTCGACGCGGTCACGCTCATCATGTACCGCATGCTGTTCGCGCTGCCGCTGTTCCTGGCGCTCACCTGGTGGTCCACCCACCGCCCCGGCCTGGCGAAGCGGCCCGAACCCCTGACGCGGCGCGACTGGCTCGGCGTGCTCGGCCTCGGCCTCACCGGCTACTACCTCGCCAGCTTCCTGGACTTCTGGGGCCTGGAGTACATCACCGCCAGCCTCGAGCGCCTGATCCTCTACCTCAACCCCACCCTGGTGCTGCTGCTCGGCTGGTTGCTGTACCGGCGCCGCATCGGCGCGCTGCAGGCCATCGCCATGGCCGTGAGCTACGCCGGCGTGCTGCTGGTTTTCGGGCACGAGCTGGGCGAGCAGGGCCCCAATGCCGCCCTGGGCGCCTTCCTGGTGTTCGCCAGCGCCATCAGCTACGCCATTTACCTCGTCTACAGCGGCGAACTCGTCAAGCGCCTGGGCTCCACGCGCCTGGTGGGCCTGGCCACCAGCGTGGCCTGCGTGCTGTGCATCGCGCAGTTTCTGCTGCTGCGCCCGCTGTCGGCCGCCACGGTGGCGCCCGAGGTCATCTGGCTGTCGCTGCTCAACGCCACCCTGTGCACCTTCGCGCCGGTGCTCATGGTGATGATGGCCATCGAGCGCATCGGCCCCGGCCTGGCCGCGCAGACCGGGATGCTCGGCCCCATGTCGACCATCCTCATGGGCGTGTTCATTCTGGGCGAACCTTTCAACGGCTGGATCGTCGTGGGCACGGTGCTCGTGCTCTCGGGCGTGTTCCTGGTGACGCGCTTCGGCACGCCCCGGGCGGCGGCCAAACCCATCGACACGGGAGATTGATCGACATGGATCTGGGCATCAAAGGCAAATGGGCGCTGGTCGGCGGCGCGAGCAAGGGCCTGGGGCTGGGCTGCGCGCAGGCGCTGGCCGCCGAGGGCGTGAACCTGGT
>NZ_MKSS01000391.1:0-5618 GCF_001897365.1 Hydrogenophaga sp. 70-12 | reverse complement strand
GTGCCCTTCAAGGGCAACGCCGACCTGCAGGCCGCCCTGCTCGGCGGCCACGTGATGGCCCAGAGCGACGCCAGCGGCTGGGACAAGTACGTCGACGCCGGCCAGATGCGCCTGCTTGTCACCTTCGGCGAGCAGCGCACCCAGCGCTGGCCCGAGGTGCCCACCGCGCAGGAGCTGGGCTACGGCGTGGTGTCCACCTCGCCCTACGGCCTGGCCGGCCCCAAGGGCATGGACCCGGCCGTGGTCAAGGCCTTGCACGACGCCTTCAAGAAGGCCATGGACGAGCCAAAGCACATGGAGGTGCTGGCCCAGCTCAACCAGGCCGTGTGGTACCGCAGCGGCGAGGACTACAAGAAGTGGGCCGGCGAGACCTTCGCCAAGGACAAGGCCCTGATCGAGCGCCTCGGACTGGCCGCCAAGTGAGGGCCCGGGTGGGGCATTGCCCCGGCGGTCGCGCCAACTTGCGATAATCCGGCCGAACTGCGCAAGGCCCGTTGAGCGTTCAACGGGCCTTTTTCTTGCCTTCGACTCCTACCGCGCCATGACCTCCGCCCTGCACACCTCCAACCTCACGTCGCTGCCGCTGCTCGCGCGCGGCAAGGTGCGCGACAACTACGCCGTTGGCGACGACCGCATCCTCATGGTGGCGTCCGACCGCATCAGCGCCTTCGACGTGATCATGGGCGAACCCATTCCCGGCAAGGGGGAACTGCTCACCCGGCTGTCGCTGTTCTGGTTCGACCGCCTGGGCCCCAAGGGCCTCAACATCTGCCCGACCCACCTCACGGGCGAAGACCCCGAAAGCGTGGTCACGCCGGCCGAACGGGCGCAGGTGGTGGGCCGTTCCATGCTGGTGCAGCGCCTCAAGCCCATTCCGGTGGAAGCGGTGGTGCGCGGCTACCTGGCCGGCAGCGGCTGGAAGGAGTACCAGGAGAGCCGCTCGGTCTGCGGCGTGCCGCTGCCCGAGGGCCTGCGCAACGCCTCCCAGCTGCCCGAGCCCATCTACACGCCGGCCGCCAAGGCCGCCATGGGCGAGCACGACGAGAACATCACCTACGAGCGCACGGTGGAGATGGTGGGCGCCGAGGTCGCGGCGCAGATCCGCGACATCGCCATCCGGCTCTACCGGGCGGCCGCCGCCATCGCGCTCGAAAAGGGCATCATCATCGCGGACACCAAGTTCGAGTTCGGCCTGGACGCCGCCGGCCGCGTGGTGCTGATGGACGAGGTGCTGACGCCCGACAGCTCGCGCTACTGGCCGGCCGAGAGCTACGCCGTGGGCAGCAACCCGCCCAGCTACGACAAGCAGTACCTGCGCGACTGGCTCGAAGGCGCCAAGGTCAACGGCAAGCCCTGGGACAAGACCGCGCCCGCGCCGCGCCTGCCGCGCGAGGTGATCGAGAAAACCGCCGAGAAGTACCGCGAGGCGCTCACGCGCCTCGTCGGCTGAGGCTTCGCCGCCGGCCTGGCCGCGGCCTGTGAGGCGCGGCCCGCGCCGCGGCGCCGCGTGAGCGCCCGCTTCAGCTCAGCACGACGGACGACAGGCGCCGCCGGTAGCTCGCCACCGTCGGGTCCTCCGGCGGCACCTGGCCCTCGGCCACCTTGGGTTTGGGCGGCTCGATGACGTCGAGCACCGCGATGTAGGTCTTGCGCGCGAGCTCGTCGTTCCAGGACTTGTCGCGCATCAGGATCTCCAGCAGCTCGTCCATCGCGGCCGTCCACTGGCCGTAGGCCATCAGCAGCTGCGCGCGGGCGAAGCGCGCGTCGAAGTCGCGCTTGTTGGCGGCGATGGCGGTGTCCAGCGCGGCCATGCGGGCCTCGGGCTCGGCCACCTCGGCCTGCGCGTCGCGCGCGTCCATCCAGCGCTTGAGCGAGTCGAGCCGGCGCACACCCGCGGCCTTGGCGATGACGGGCGCGAAGGCCACCTTGGCCTCGTCGTCCTCGCCCAGCTCCAGCAGCAGCTTCACCAGGTCGAAGCGCGCGTCGTCGTTCTCCGGGTCGGCCTGCACGGCCTGGCGCAGGCGCTCCAGCGCGGTCTCGGTGTCGCCGTCGGCCAGCGCCTCCTGCGCGGCGGCTTCCTCGGCCTCGGCCACGAGCTCGCCCTCGCCGGGCACGTGCTTGTCGAGGAAGGCGCGCACCTGGCCTTCGGGCAGCGCGCCCATGAAACCGTCGACCGGCTGGCCGTTCATGAGCAGCACGCAGGTGGGGATGCTGCGGATGCCGAAGGCCGCGGCGAGCTGCTGCTCCTGGTCGGAATCGACCTTCACCAGCTTGAAGCGGCCGCCGTATTCGGTTTCGAGCTTTTCCAGGATGGGGCCGATGACCTTGCAGGGCCCGCACCACGGGGCCCAGAAGTCCACCAGCACGGGGGTCTGCATCGAGGCCTCGATGACCTCGGCTTCGAAGTTGGCGATGGTGACGTCGATCATGGCTGCGCTCGGGTAATTGGGGGCAAAACGTAAAATCGCGACTTTACCGGAGGCCCCGCGGGCCGAAAGCCGACTCCATGAACCCCATCCCCGTGGGCGTGGTCATGGGTTCCAGCAGCGACTGGGACACCATGCAGCACGCCGTGCAGATCCTCCAGCAGTTCGGTGTCGCGCACGAGGCGCGGGTGGTCTCGGCCCACCGCATGCCCGACGACATGTTCGCCTACGCCGAGGCCGCCGCGGCGCGCGGCCTCAGGGCCATCATCGCGGGCGCGGGCGGCGCCGCCCACCTGCCCGGCATGCTGGCCGCCAAGACCGTGGTGCCCGTGCTGGGCGTGCCCGTGGCGAGCAAGCACCTCAGTGGGGTCGATTCGCTGCACAGCATCGTGCAGATGCCCAAGGGCGTGCCCGTGGCCACCTTCGCCATCGGCCCCGCCGGCGCGGCCAACGCGGCCCTGTTCGCGGTGGCCATGCTGGCCGGCGAAGACCCGGCCCTGCGACAGAAACTGCAGGCCTTCCGCGCCGAACAGACCGAGGCCGCGCGGGCCATGACCCTGCCTCCCCACGCATGACCGCAACGCCCCCCCTGCTTCCCGGCGCCACCGACGCCTCGGGCCGCCCCACCACGCTGGGCGTGATGGGCGGCGGCCAGCTCGGCCGCATGTTCGTGCAGGCCGCGCAGGCCATGGGCTTCAGCACCGCCGTGCTCGACCCCGACGCCGACAGCCCGGCCGGCCTCATCAGCCACCACCACATCCGCAGCGCCTACGACGACCCGAAGGGCCTGGCACAGCTGGCCCAGTGCAGCGACGCCATCACCACCGAGTTCGAGAACGTGCCGGCGCCCGCGCTGGCGTCGCTGGCGGCGCTGCGGCCGGTGGCGCCCGGCGCGGCCAGCGTGGCCATCGCCCAGGACCGGGCGGCCGAGAAGGCGCATTTCGAGCGCTGCGCGGCCGACAACGACGGCGTGCGGCCCGCGCCCCACGCCAGCATCGACACGCCCGAACAGCTCGCCGCCGTGGCGGACGGGCTGCTGCCCGGCATCCTGAAGACCGCGCGCCTGGGCTACGACGGCAAGGGCCAGGCCCGCGTGAAGGACCGCGCCGAACTCGCCGCCGCCTGGGACCGCCTGGGCCGCGTGCCCTGCGTGCTGGAGCGGCTCATGCCGCTGCGCGCCGAATGCTCGGTCATCGTGGCGCGTGGCGCCGACGACCAGTGCGTCAGCTTCCCGGTGCAGAAGAACACCCACCGCGACGGCATCCTCGCCGTCACCGAGGTCTACGAGGGCGCGATCGACCCCGCCCTGGCGCGGCGCGCTCAGGCCGCCACCATGGCCATCGCGCGCCAGCTCGGCTACGTGGGTGTGCTTTGCGTGGAGTACTTCCTGGTCGACGACGGCCGCGGCGGCCTGGACCTGGTGGTCAACGAAATGGCACCGCGCCCGCACAACAGCGGCCACTACACGCAGAACGCCTGCGACGTCTCGCAGTTCGAGGCGCAGGTGCGCGCGGTCGCCGGCCTGCCGCTGCGCGCGCCGGTGCAGCACAGCCCGGCCATCATGCTCAACCTGCTGGGCGACCTGTGGTTCGCCCCGAACGCGCGGCACGCGCAGGCCAGCGACACGCCCGTCACGCCCCCCTGGGACGAGGTGCTGGCCCTGCCCGGCACGCACCTGCACCTGTACGGCAAGGCCAGCGCCCGCCCGGGCCGCAAGATGGGCCACCTCAACATCACCGGCCCCACGGTGGCCGCGGTGCGCGGCACCGCCGCGAAAGCGCTGGCCCTGCTGGGCCTGCCGCCGCTCTAGGCCCGCCATGCCGCTGCTGCTCGACGCGTCGCGCCCCGAGGCCATCGAACAGGGCGCGCGGCGCCTGGCCGACGGCGGCCTGGTGGGCCTGCCCACCGAGACCGTCTACGGCCTGGCCGCCGACGCCGACAACGCCAGCGCGGTGCGGCGCATCTTCGAGGCCAAGGGCCGCCCGGCCGACCACCCGCTGATCGTGCACGTCGCGGCCGATGCACCACGCGCCGCCATCGACCACTACGCGCGCGAGGTGCCGGCCTTCGCCGAGCGCCTGATCGCCGCGCTCTGGCCCGGCCCGCTCACGCTGATCCTGCCGCGCCGCGCCGAGGTGGCCGCCGTGGCCGCCGGCGGGCAGGACTCGGTCGGCCTGCGCTGCCCCTCGCACCCCGTGGCCCAGGCCGTGCTGCGCGCCGCCGCCGCGCATGGCGTGCACGGCGTGGCCGCGCCCAGCGCCAACCGCTTCGGCCGCGTCAGCCCCACCAGCGCCGCGCACGTGATGGAGGAGTTCGCCGCGCTGGCCGATGACGCGCTGCTGGTGCTCGACGGCGGCGCCTGCCCCGTGGGCATCGAATCGACCATCGTGGACTGCACGCGCGGCCACCCGGTGCTGCTGCGTCCGGGCGTGCTCACGCCGGCGCGGCTGGAGGCCATCGCCGGCCAGCCGCTGCGCGCGCGCGACGGGGCCGCGCCGCGCGCCTCGGGCACGCTGGAATCGCACTACGCGCCGCGCGCCAAGGTGCGGCTGATGGACGCCAGGCAGCTGCGCGCGGCCTTCCAGGTGCTGGGCGAGGACGCCCGGCACATCGCCCTGTACGCGCGCAGCCCGATCGAGGCCGCGCGCGGCGCGCCGCGCCGGCGCATGCCCGACGACGCCGAAGCCGCCGCGCGCGAGCTGTTCGCCGTGCTGCGCGAACTCGACGCCACCGGCGTGCGCCTGATCTGGGTGGAAACGCCACCCGACGGCCCCGAGTGGGACGGCGTGCGCGACCGCTTGAGCCGCGCGGCGGCCTGATATCGAACGACCGGCGTTCGATCTGTCGCTTGTCAAAAGGTCTGGGTATGGCAGGGCTTCGTGCCTCTGCTTCTTCTTGGGCCGACGGCGTGGCCAGCCAAGACAAGCAACGGACCGCCCCCCGCTCGGTGATGGGTTGGCATCTGCCCCAATTCAGGGGGATCGGAATGCCTGGTGGTGCACTTGGGTGCAGGTGGGACGGGTGGTGGCGAGAAGCCAACCGTCAGCGCAAGATCTTGGAGGGGAAAAACGCCCAGTCAGTCCGCCAGCCGGGCGGTCCACTCCACCAGCGCCTCCAGCGCCGGGCGCGCCGCCGGCGCGTTGGGGTGGTTCACAAAGGCCACCACCACGTAGCGCACGCCATTGGCCGCGT
>NZ_MKSS01000390.1:10414-11212 GCF_001897365.1 Hydrogenophaga sp. 70-12 | reverse complement strand
CGAACAGCGCCCCCACGCCCGCGGTCAGGCCCATGGCCAGGGCGCCCCAGAAGCTCACGCGCGCGGTCGACACCAGCAGCGGTGAGCCGCCGGCCTGCGCCGCGATCAGGCCCAGCGCCGCCAGGAAGAAGAGCGAGGTGCCCGCCACCCCCCACATGAGCGCCGACGCCGGCAGCAGCAGCACCACCAGCAAGGGCAGCGCCGCGCCGGTGGCAAAGGTGGCGGCCGAGGCGAGCGCGGCCTGCACGGGTTTGGCGGCCAGCGTGTCCGATATGCCCAGCTCGTCGCGGGCGTGCGCTTCCAGCGCGTTCTTTTGCATGAGCTGCGTGGCCACCTGCGAGGCCAGCGGGTGGTCGAGCCCGCGCTTCACGTAGATCGCGGTGAGCTCCGCGTGCTCCTGCTGGGGGTTGTCGGCCAGTTCGGCTTTCTCGCGGGCCAGGTCGGCGTTTTCGGTGTCGGCCTGCGAACTCACCGACACGTATTCCCCCGCCGCCATCGACATGGCCCCGGCCACCAGGCTGGCCACGCCCGCCACCAGAATGGCCTGGGTGCCGGCCCCGGTGGCCGCCACGCCCAGCACCAGGCTGGCGGTGGAGACGATGCCGTCGTTGGCGCCCAGCACGGCGGCGCGCAGCCAGCCGGTCCGGTGGGTTCGGTGTCGTTCGCTGTGTCTCATGGGCGTTGCGGCTGGGCCGGGTGATGGAGCGGAGGGGTGGGGTGGGTTCGATGTCCCGCGCCGCTTGGCGTGGGCGGGGCGGGCGCAGTGTGACACGGCAGGTGCCTTGGGTGGTGCGCCGC
>NZ_MKSS01000390.1:0-10336 GCF_001897365.1 Hydrogenophaga sp. 70-12 | reverse complement strand
GCCCCTGACCATGAGCGATTCCGTCAGCGTCACCATCACCCGCCAGAAGAACTACCAGTTCCTCGTTGATTTTGGCGACGCCTTGCCCACGCTCAACGCGGACCTGCCCGCGCCGCTGGGCCAGGGCGAAGGCCCTTCGCCCGAGCACCTGCTGCTCGCGGCCGTGGCCAACTGCCTGAGCGCCAGCCTGTTGTTCTCGCTGCAGAAGTACAAGCAGGACCCGGGCACCCTGCGCGCCACGGCCACCGCCACCATCGGCCGCAACGAAGACAAGCGCCTGCGGGTCACGGGCGTGGACGTGGCGCTGAGCCTGGGCAAGCCCGCCACCGAGCTGGAGCACCTGGACCGCGTGCTCTCGCAGTTCGAGGCCTTCTGCACCGTCACGCAGAGCGTGCGCGCCGGCATGGACGTGCGCCTGACGGTGAGCGACGCCGACGGCCAGCGCTTGGGCGGCTGAGCCGCACCTGGCCCTTGGGCTGGCGTTCAGCGCGCGGCCCAGGGCGGGTCATGAACATTGAATCACTGTCCCCCATCAGTGGCGTGACACCTGTCCGTCGGGTTCCGAGAATTCGCGACCTTTTGACTTGAACGGGTGGGAAGGTGGCATCGCATGGGCTGCGCACCCATCGCCGAGCCAAGCGTTGCGCCATGGAAAGGAGCTTTCCTATGTGGGAGATGACAGTGGACTACGTCTTCTCGAATGACGCCAACGAAGCGCTCACCCGGCGCTTGTTGGAGATTCGGACCAATCCCTACAAGAGCTACGCCGGTTTTCGGTCCGACGTTCTGCGGGTGATGGCCGAAACCGGCCCCATCCCCGAGGACTTCCGCCGCTTGTGTTGCGCCAAAAGACGCGTCAATTCATTTGACGACCCGTACGTGCTTCTCAAGAACTGCCCGGTCGACCCCGAGCTGCCGATGCTCGACCTTGACAACCCGGTCGTCGACAAGCGAAACCGCAAGACCACCTACGTTGCCGAAGCCTTCTTGGTGCTCTATGCCGAATTGATGGGGCAGCAACCGATCGGCTACATCAACGTGAACGACGGCGATGTCTTTCAGGACATCCACCCGATGCGCTCGCTGATGGCCACGCAGTCCCAGAAGGCGGCCAAGTCCATCTTCTTCCACAAAGACCTGGCGAACCACTTTGTCCGCCCCGACTGGGTGAACATTCTCGGGCTGCGGGCCTCTGCGCAGAACGAGATCCATACCTCGTTCGTGCGCAACCGCGACCTGCTGGCGTACCTCGACGAGCGCGTGCTGAAGGGCCTGCGCGAGGAAAAGTTTCACACGCCCTACGACGACCTGACCCTGTCGTCGCCGAACAAGAGGCTGGGCCCGGCGCCCGTCCACCCCATCTTGGGCGGGGCGACCGACCACGACATTCGCTTCTTTGAGAACAGAACGGTCGGCCTCGACAGGGCCTCCCAGGAACTGGTGGACGAAGTCGTGCGTGCCCTGCATGCGCTGAAGAAGCGCCTGCTGATCCTCAAGGGCGACTTCGTTGGATCGGCGAACAATGAGTGCATTCACAACAAGGAAGTCGTGCGCATCGGCGACGAAGGCGCGGTCATGAACCGCTGGCTGATGAAGACGGTGAACGTCCGGTCGCTGGACATGCACAAGGTGCACATGCTGCAGGCCCAAGTCCGCATCGTGAACGGTTGATGGCGCACGGCGCGGCAAGCGTCCGGCCCAAGGCGACCGGGCGAACCCATTGAGAAACGGGACATTCGATGACACCTCCGGATTGCTTTCGGCTTGACCGCTGTGTCCAGCCTGCCCAGTGGATGCGAACCTGCGTGGAATGCGACGGCCGGACCCTGTCCTATGGCGAGCTGATCGCCCTGGTGGATGCGCGCGCGCGTGAGCTGGCGCCCCTGGTGCGCGACGGCGACGTCGTCGCCATTCGCCGCGAGAAATCCGAGCGGTATGTGGTCGATCTCCTGGCGGTCCTGTCGCTCGGCGCCGTGGCCATGCCCATCGACCCCCGCCTTCCCGACGCCCGCGTCCAGACGATGATGGACGCCGTGCCGCCACAAACCGTCATCACGGACGACGGCCTGCACGCGACGGGGTGGCCCAGTGCGATTCCTGGCCATCCGAACGACGGGGAAAGGCCCGGCTATGTCATGTTCACCTCGGGCAGCACCGGCCAGCCCAAGGCGATCCTCGGTTCGGTGTCGGCACTGGTGCATTTCGTCCGTTGGCAAGGTGCGGAGTTCGGCCTGTCGGCCGGCGACCGCGTCTCGTTCCTCACGCCAGTGGGGTTCGACGTGTCGCTGCGCGACATCTTCCTGCCGCTGCTGCACGGCGGGGTGCTGGTCATTCCCTCGGACCGGCACCTCGCGACGCCGCGCGCCACGGCGCACTGGCTGGCCGGCGAGAGGGTCACGGTCGTCCACGCGGTGCCATCGGTCGCCAAACTCTGGGCCCGCGCGATGGGCGATGCCGTTCCCCAGCTGCGGCTGGTCTTCCTGGCGGGCGAGAAGCTCTATCCCGCCACCGTGGCCGAGCTGCGCGCGGCGTTCGCGGGAACCACCGAGTACGTGAACCTCTACGGCCCCTCGGAAACCACGCTGGCCAAGTTCTTCTTTCGGGTGGGACGGGTCGATGCCGGTGACCCCGCACCGATCCCGGTCGGCCGCCCTCTGCCGGGCACGTCGTTCGGGTTCGGCGGCGCCGGCCCGGGGCGCGAAGTGGTGATCACTACGCGCCACGCCACGCTGGGCTACATCAATGCCCCCGCGGCCGAGAACGCGCGGTTCGCGCGCAACGGCGACGGGACCGTGTCCTACCGCACCGGCGACCTGGGCGAGGTGTCGGCCGCGGGCGATCTGGTGATCGTCGGACGGGCCGACGACGAGGTGAAGATCAATGGGGTCCGGGTTCACCCCAACGAGGTCACTCAGGCGCTGCAGGGCTATCCGGGTGCGCAGGACATCTGCGTCTTCGCCACCACGCCGCACGGCGGGTCCGAGCCACGGCTGGCGGCGGTCTGGATCGCCGGGCCGGCAGGCGAAGCCCTGCCCCACAACGCCCCGCGCGACCATGCCCTCCGCCATCTCCCGCAGGCCATCGTTCCAACGATCTGGCGCAAGGTGGCGGCGTTTCCCAAGAACGCCAATGGCAAGATTGATCGGGCGCGCCTGGCCGATCTGCTGGTGCCCGCCGACGAAGGGCGCGAGGCCGCCGCCACCGACACCGAAGCCTGGGTATGCCGCGCGGTCGGCGCGATCCTGGCATGCGAAGTTCCCCGCGCCACGGCCGACCTGTTCGGCCTGGGCGCCACCTCGATCCACGTGGCCTTTCTGATCGGCAAGATCGAAGACGAGCTGGGCAAGTCGCTGGCCTTTGCGGACGTCTTCGCCCTGGCCAGCCTGGCCGAGATCGCCGCGCTGATCGACCGTTCGCTCGCGCATGCGCACGTCGAGATTCCGCGCCTTCGCCGGGCTGAGACCTATGCCTTGTCGCCGCAGCAGCGCCGCTGGTGGAACATCTACATGCCAGAGGGCAACCGCTCCTGGGCGACGATGGTGCGGGTGCTGAAGTTCGACCATGCGGTCGATGCCAGACGACTCGAACGCGGGCTGCTTGATCTGTCGCGCCACCAAGATTCGATGCGGCTGAGCTTCGTGCAGCACAGCGGTGGCGTCCTGCTGAAAGAAACGCCTCTGATGGACGCCACCTCGCTCGACATCGAGGTGCACGATTTCTCGGGCCAGTCCGCCGAGGCCGCCGCCCGGATGCTGAACGCCCTGCGACTGGACGTGGCCAATGCCGAGATCCCCACGGACACCTGGCCGCTGTTTCGCGCCAGTGTCGCGAACCTGCCGGGCAGTCGGTCGGCGGTGGTGTTCGCCATGCACCACATGATCGGCGACGGCTTCTCGATGAACCTCGTCGAGACGCAGCTGCGCGGCTTCCTCGAAGAGGGCAGGGCCATTTCCGCCCCGTCGCGGTTCAACTACCTCGCCTATGCCGACTGGGCCGCCCGGGAGGAACCCCTGCGCTTCGGGCCGGGGTCCGACGCGCAGGCCTATTGGGCGCGGGTGTTCGCGACGCCCTACCGCAAGCACGTCTTCGCCGAGAAGTGGACCGGGCCGGGCCACGACCGAGGTCAGGGCTATTGCGTCAAGGTGCCCGATGCCACCCGCGCTGCGGTCAAGGCCTACGCGCGCGCGCACAGGGTGACCGAGTTCAGCCTTTACCTGAGCGCCAAGTTCCAGGCCCTCCACCGGCTGCTGGACCAGCCAGACCTCGTCATCGGCACGCCCGCCGCCGGGCGCGAGATCCAGGGCACCGAGGAACTCGTGGGCAACTTCATTTCGCTCGTCTGCGTGCGCAGCCACCGCGACGCTGGCCAGAGCGCGCTGGACCACGTGCGCCGGACCATGCAGGACGTCGCCTGCGCGATGACGCACCAACACTACCAGTACGACCGGCTGGTGGCCGACCTGGGATTGCCGTTCGAGCAATCGCGGTTTCCGCTGACCACGATCTTCATCAGCCAACTCAACTTCTGCGGCGCGGGCCGCAGCCCGCCCGACCCGAGCGAGTGGGGGTTCTCGGACCTCGGCTTCGCCGTCAAGTTCGACAAGATGTCCTACGTCCGCGAGCACGACGGCGCCACCAGCCTGCTGATCCAGTACCGCAACAACCTGTTCGATCGCGCCGACATCGAGACCTTCGCCTTGGCCTGGATCGGCGCGCTGGATGCTGTCGTCCGCACCGAAAGCCCCGACCAAAGCGCGGCGGTCCTCGAGGCCGCGGTGTGATGGCCGTTCCTTTCCTGGGCGAAGGCTTCGCCCTGGGCGCCTCGGTGTGCTGGGCCATCGGTCCCTTGGTGGCCTACAAGGGCGTCGAGGCGCTCGGCACGTTCCGGTTTTCGATGTACCGGTTCTTCACGGCGGCCCTGGCGCTGTTTCTCATTGCGTTCGCGCTCGGGGATGTCCATCTCGGCAACACGCGAGCGATGGCCTATCTGGCGGCTTCGGGCGTGATCGGCGTGGCCCTGGGCGAGGCGGCCCTGTTCCAGGCGGTGTTCCTGCTGGGGCCGCGCCGGTCTTCGGTCATTTTCGCGCTGCACGCGCCGCTGACCGCCGTTCTGGGCAGCGTCCTGTTCCGCGAAGCGGTGAAGCCCCTGACCGTTCTCGGCGTGACACTGGCTTTCGCGGGGGTGTATGCGGCTGTCATGTTCCGCGCGCCGACCGAGAAGGCCGGCGGTACGTATCACAAGCCCGCGACGGCCCGTCTGGGGTTCTTGCTGGTCGCCGTGGCGCTCGCCTGTCAGGTCGCCGGTGCGTTGCTGGCCAAGGAAGTGGTCGACGGGGTGGCGCCGTTCTTCGCCTCGTTCGTCCGGACCTTCGCTGCCACCGTCGCCTTCCTTCCCGTGTTCCTGGTCTTGCGGGGGGCGCCGCGCGCCAAGGGCAGCGCCCACCTGCCCATTGTCCTGGTGAGCGCGCTGGTCAGCACGATCGGTGGCATGACCCTTTTGCTGGCCGCGTTGGCCAGCGCAGGGATCGTCCGTGCCGTGATCTTGTCGTCGATGTCGCCAGTGATTTACATCTTCCTGATGTCGGTGTTTCGCGGGGAACGCTTCCCGGTGCTGGCCTGGATCGGCAGCATCATGGCCGTGGTCGGCGCCGCCATTGCGATTCTGGCTTGAGGGGAAAGCCCCCCCATTCCAGGACGACGTTCTCGCTGACGGCGGTGGTCATGGGCTGGCTGTCAGCGCGCCTGCATCAGCGCGTACATGCCGGTGGCCCCAGCGAGCAGGCCCAGAATGGCAGCGCGGCACATCCCCCATTCGTCCATTGCCGGTCGCCTGGGTCGTCGGAAACCGGTTCATGCTCGCCGGGCCGGCCCCACCCCAGGCCCGGACGGAGAACCCCATGAACGAGAAAGACCTGCTGCTCGGCCCCGTGCTGTCCTTCCGGGGCAGCGACGGGGGCACCTGGAAGGTGACCGCGCTCATCGGCCTGAAGGAGGCCGCGCCCATCCCCACCCTGGAGGTGGACGGCAAGCCGTGCCCCCAGCCCCGCGAGCTGCTGCTCACCTCGGGCGAGCGCTACCTGCGCTACGACCTGTCGTGCAAGCGGCTCAAGAACGAGCGTTTGGTGGGCTACGGCGTCGTCGGCGGGCCGCGCTGGGCGATGACCGTGCCGGCCAAGGACGAGGCGCCGCGAATGGCCTACGTGTCCTGCAACGGCTTCTCGGACCCGGCGGTGATGCGCAAGCTGGTGCGCACCTCCAACGCCGTGTGGGAAGACCTTCTGTTCAGCCACGACAAGTCCCTGCGCGTGCCGCTGCCCTCGGGTGAGCCCAAGCTGCTGGACAAGGAGCAGCTCTGGCACGAGCGCCGCATCCACGACAAGCAGCTGCAGCGCTTCCACCTCATGCTCATGGGCGGCGACCAGATCTACTTCGACGCCATCTGGGAAGAGATCGAGGCGCTGCGCCAGTGGGTGGCCCTGCCGCGCGCGGACCAGCTGAGTTTTCCGGTGACGGCCGCGCTGGACAAGAAGATCGCCGATTACTACTTCGGCCTGTACCGCCAGCGCTGGCTGCCCAAGGACCGCAGTTCCTGGTCCGCCCAGACGCCCGCGCTGGACGCGGCCACGGCCCTGTCGCGCATCCCCACCCTCATGATGTGGGACGACCACGACATCTTCGACGGCTGGGGTTCCTACAGCGGTGAGATGCAGCACAGCCCGCTGTTCCAGGCCCTGTTCCGCCATGCGCGCCGCGCCTTCTGGGTGTTCCAGATGCAGCACGCGCTGGACGAGCTGCCCGAGCTGCAGGACGCGACGCCACCGGGCTTCTCGACACAAGACCCGCTGTTCCAACCCATCGCGTGGAGCAAGGTCCTGGCCAAGGACCCGCTGGCGCTGCCCTTGCTGGACCGGCAGCCGGGCTTCACCTCGGTGTACTCGCTCGGCCCGCTGGCCGTCGTCGCGGCCGACCTGCGCACCGAGCGCTCGCGCAACCAGGTGATGGGCACCGACACCTGGCGCGAGATCAAGGCCTGGCTGGGCGCGCTGCCCGGCAGCGACAGCCCGGCGAAATCCAAGCCCTGCCGGCACCTGCTGTTCATGTCCTCGGTGCCCGTGGTGCACCCCAAGCTTTCATTGGCCGAGCTGCTGCTCGACAAATTCGGCGCCGACCACGTGACCGACAGCAACGCCGACGACCTGAAGGACCACTGGTCGCACGACGACCACGAGGGCGAGCGCAAGCGCCTGCTGGAGGTGTTCTCGGCCCTGGCCAAGGACAAGAAGATCCGCGTGTCGCTGGTCTCGGGCGACGTGCACGTGGCCGCCTGGGGCACGGCCTACCGCAAGGACCTGCCGGCCTCCGAGACCTGGTCGCAGATGCACCAGTTCACCTCGTCGGCGGTGGTGCACCCCTCGCTCATGGGCGTGATGGAGCGGCTGTTCCTGTCCTGGCTGAACGCCAGCGCCAAGCACCCGCAGGCCATCGACGTGATGTACGTGGCCGAGATGATGCTGTTCCCCGGCCACGACAAGCACGTGATGGCGGCGCGCAACTGGCTCGCGCTGGAGCTGGACGAGGGCGCGCCCGAGGGCTGCAAGCTGTGGGCGACCTGGCGCTGCGAAACGGAGACCAGCTTCTCGAACCACCTGCTGGCGGTGGCGCCGGTGCAGTGAGGCGGGCGGGCCGCCTCAGTTGTTCTTCTTCTCGGCGGGGGCGTGGTCCATCAGCGCCTTGAGCGTGCGCCTGGACACCTGGGCCTGGTAGTCCGCCCACCCGCTGGCGTCCAGCGCCTGCTTGACCGCCGCCGTGACCGAGTCGCCCAGCTCGTCGCAGAACTTGAAGGCGCGCTCCATGCCGGCGGGGCTCATGTTTGGGGCGCGGAAGGCCTGCTGGATCACCGGAATGTCGGCCGGCACGATGCCCATGCCCGTCAGGCCGGCGGTGTCCAGCGCATGCCGGCGCGCGGAGAGGTCGCGCATCCAGCCGAAGACCGTGCCGGCCCGCGCGCTGTCGGTGGACTTGAAGTACTCCTGGCTGAGGCTCTTGGTGGTGCGGTTGAAGAGCATGTCGCAGGCGCCGCCGATCTGCTGCAGGCTCTTCAACCCCTTGAGCTCGGCCGGCAGGTCCGGCGGCTGGAAGTCGAGCTTGCCCTGGTTGCCTGGGGTTTGGGCCCCGGCGGTGAACGACAGCGCGAGCAGGGCGGCGGCGAGGATCGGGGCGGCGCGATGGGGCTTCATGCGAGGGCTGGGGGACGGTTGGTATAGCCCCCGACGGTACACTGCCCCGGCCCTTGAAACGGGTGACGTTTTTCATGAACCTCTACGAAGTCATCCGCTGGGGCAACGACGCCGACGACCCCTTCACCGGCGGCCCCAACGGGCCGGACACGGGCTTCCTGGTGCGCGCCGGTTCGGTGGAGCAGGCGGCGGCCCTCGCGGACGAAGCCCTGCGCCGTGCCCGGCCCACGCGGGTCAGCGCCTGGGCCGGCGCGGTCTACCTGCTGGGCCAGGAACACAGCACCGAAGCCGACCCCCGCATCCTGCGCGGACCCTATGTGCAGCACGCGTACCGCCACGGCTGGCGGCAGTGGTGCCGGGACGAAGAGGGCGGGGCCTGGGTGGAGCGGGAGTGAGGGCGCTTGCCTGCGGTGCGCCACTGGGTTGGCGTGTCGGGCGTGGGGACCATTGGCGTGGTCCTGGCGTGGTCGAAGGCATCCAGGCCTTGGTGAGGCTCGTCTGCGGGGTGCGCATCGCCGCCGTTTGTCACAAGGCGCGGGTGCTGTCCGTCTTGGGTGGGATTGGCCGAGTGCTGGCCGTCAAAGACCACCCATAGAAAGGACTGAGCCTCATGAATCGCGCGAACTGGTTTGCTGTATCCCCCGAGGGCGCCAAGGCAATGGGCGCCTTGCACCACCATGTCGTGAACGGCACGAACCTGCCCAGCACGCTCATCCATCTGGTTTTCCTGCGTGTGTCGCAGATCAACGGGTGCGCCCACTGCATCGACATTCACACCCGCGACCTGATCAAAGAGGGCGTATCGGTCGACAAGGCGGTGCTGGTGCCGGTCTGGCATGAGGCCGAGTATCTGTTCACCGAGCAAGAGCGTGCCGCGCTGGCCTGGTCGGAAGAAGTGACGCGCGTGAGCGAAACGCATGCGTCCGACGAAGCCTACGCCGCGGCGCTGGCCGTGTTCGGCGAGAAGGATCTGGTGGACCTGACCCTGACCATCGCCGCCATGAACGCGATCAACCGGCTCGGCGTCAGCTTCCGCCTGAAGCCGCGCGCCAGGAGTTGAAGAGGCCTGTCGGCAGCGGCGGCCAACGCCGGGTCCGGGCCCGCCGCACCCAACGGCGGGCGCCTCGACACCCCAGAGAAGACGGGCCTCTCAGACCCCGCCGAAATCCCGCCTGAGCGTGGGCAGGCCCACCCCCGCCGCATCGAAGCCGCCGTCCACCGCCAGCACCTGGCCGGTGACGTAGCTGGCCTCCGGCGAGCAGAGGAAGCCGATGCCGTTGGCGATCTCCTCTTCCGAGCCGTAGCGCGCGAGCGGCACCGCCGCGTGGTAGTCGGCGCGGATCTCCGCCGTGTGCACCTGTTGGGCCATGGCCGTTTCCACCGGGCCGGGCGCGATGGCGTTGCAGCGGATGCCCAGGCCCGCGAGCTCCACCGCCTGCTGCTTGGTCAGGTGGATGAGCGCGGCCTTGCTGGTGCCGTAGGCCACGCGCAGCGTGCTCGCGCGCAGGCCCGAGATGGAGGCGATGTTGACGATGGCGCCGCCCTGGCGGCGCATCACCGGCACCACGGCCTGGCTGCAGAGGTAGGCGCCGTCGAGGTTGGTGGCCATCACGTAGCGCCACTCCTCGAAGCTGGTCTGCACCAGCGGCTTGAAGACGGCCACGCCCGCGTTGTTCACCAGCGCGTCGATGCGTTGCCAGGTGGTGTCCACGGTCGCGACCACATCGGCCACCTGCGCCGGGTGGGACACGTCGGCGGGCAGGGCGAGCGAGCGGCCCGGCGCTTCCCATTCGAGTTGCTCGCGCGCCGCGTTCAGCGCGGGCGCGTCCTTGTCGACGATGACCACGCGCCACTGGCGTGCCAGGAACCAGCGCGCGCTGGCCAGGCCGATGCCGCGCGCCGCGCCCGTGACGATGGCGACCTTGTGTTCCTGTACGTCCTGCGGCATGGCGTGGGCGTTCCTTCGTTCGAAATCAGTTGCGGCTCTGGTCGACCAGCTTGTTCTTGGCGATCCAGGGCATCATGGCGCGCAGCTGGGCGCCCACCACCTCGATGCTGTGCTCGGCCGTGTTGCGCCGGCGCGCCGTCATGCTGGGGTA
>NZ_MKSS01000389.1:0-5703 GCF_001897365.1 Hydrogenophaga sp. 70-12 | reverse complement strand
TGGCCTCGATGTTGATGCCGCTGAGCATGCCATCGCGCCCGATGTCGGTGTAGATGACGGATTCGACGCCGTAGTCTTCGAACTTCTTCGCCAGGTCGACCACCTCGTGGCCGGTGAGCTTGCTCCAGCCGTCGGTGGCGACCTTGCCGTCCTTGGCGTCCAGGCCCACGATGATGTGGCCGCCGAAGGCCGTGCAGGCGTCCTGCAGGAAGCCGGGGTTCTTCACCGCCGCGGTGCCGATGATCACGTAGCGCAGGCCGGCGTCCAGGTAGCGCTCGATGGTGTCGAGGTCGCGGATGCCGCCGCCGAGCTGCACATCCACCTCGCTGCCGATCTCTTTGAGGATGGCACGGATGGCCTGCTCGTTCTTCGGCTTGCCCGCGAAGGCGCCGTTCAGGTCGACCAGGTGCACGCGGCGCGCGCCCTTGTCGACCCAGTTGCGCGCCATGGCGGCCGGGTCGTCACTGAACACCGTGGATTGGTCCATGTCGCCCTGTTTGAGGCGAACGCAGTGGCCGTCCTTGAGGTCGATGGCGGGAATCAGCAGCATGGTCTTGGGCAGGCGCGGGTGCGCGGCTCAGGGGTTCCAGTGGAGGAAGTTGCGGTAGAGCGCGAGGCCTTGGTCCGCGCTCTTTTCGGGGTGGAACTGGGTCGCAAAAATGTTAGCGCGCGACACCGCGGCTGCAAAGCGGCCGCCGTAGTCCGCTTCGCCGACCACGTGCTCGGGCCGCTCGGGCCGCGCATAGTAGCTGTGCACGAAATAGAAGTAGGCCCCGTCGGCGATGCCCGCCCACAAGGGGTGCACGCCGCGTCCCAGGTCGTGGAAGACCTGGTTCCAGCCCATCTGCGGCACCTTGTAGCGGCTGCCGTCGGGCTGGCGCTGGCCTTCCAGCTCGAAGCGCACCACCCGGCCGGGAATCAGGCCCAGGCCTTCGGTGGGCCCTTCGTCGCTGCGGTCCAGCAGCATCTGCATGCCCACGCAGACGCCGAACAGGGGTTTGTGCGCGCAGGCGTGCAGCACCGCGTCCTTCAGGCCCGAGGCCGCGAGCGCGCGCATGCAGTCGCCCATGTGGCCCTGGCCAGGCAGCACCACGCGCTCGGCGGCCATCACGTCTTCGGGGCGCTGGGTCACGACCACTTCCACGCCGCTGCCGCGCGCGGCATGCAGCACGGCCTGCGAGACCGAACGCAGATTGCCGCTCTCGTAGTCGACGACGGCGACCGTCCTGGCTTTCATCACGGAGAAAGGAACGGGTTCAGAGCGAACCTTTGGTGGAGGGGATCACGTCGCCCAGGCGGGGATCGCGCTCGAGGGCGAAACGCACGGCGCGCGCGAAGGCCTTGAACACCGTCTCGGCCTGGTGGTGCGCGTTCTCGCCGTGCAGGTTGTCCACGTGCAGCGTGACACCGGCGTGGTTGACGAAGCCCTGGAAGAACTCGTAGGTGAGCTGGGTGTCGAAGGCGCCGATCATGCCGGCCTTGAAGGGCACGCGCATGTGCAGGCCGGGGCGGCCGGAGAAGTCGATCACCACGCGCGAGAGCGCCTCGTCGAGCGGCACGTAGGCGTGGCCGTAGCGGCGAATGCCCTTCTTGTCGCCCACGGCCTTGGCGAAGGCCTGGCCCAGGCTGATGCCCACGTCTTCCACGGTGTGGTGGCCATCGATGTGCAGGTCGCCCTTGGCGATGATCTCCAGATCGATCAGGCCGTGGCGCGCGATCTGGTCGAGCATGTGGTCGAAGAAACCAATGCCGGTGGACAGCACGGCGACGCCGCTGCCGTCCAGGTTGATGCGCACGCCGATCTGCGTTTCGTTGGTGTTGCGCTGCACCTGGGCGGCGCGGTCATTCGGACCCGGCGGGGGAAAAGTGGGCGTGGTGGAGGTCATATGGCGGTCTGCAGGGCCTGGATGAGCCGGGCATTCTCGTCGGGGGTACCCACGGTGAGCCGCAGGCACTGGGCCAGCAGCGGGTGCATTTTAGAAACATTCTTCACGAGCAAACCGCGTGCCTTGAGGCCGTCGAAGGCGCGCTGCGCGTCGGGCACGCGCACCAGCACCATGTTGGCCTCGCTGGCGAAGGCCTGGACGCCGGGCAGGCGGGCCAGCGCGGCCATCAGCGCCTCGCGCTGCTCGCGGATCACGCCCGCCTGCTGGGCGAACACCTCGGCGTGCTCCAGCGCGAACAGCGCGCACTCCGCGTTGAGCACGCTCACGTTGTAAGGCGGGCGCAGCTTGTCGAACTCGTGCACCAGGGCCGCCGGGCCCAGCAGGTAGCCGATGCGCACGCCGGCCAGACCGAACTTGGAGAGCGTGCGCATGAGCAGCACGTGCGCGTTGGCCTCGGGATGGGCGCGCATCTCGTCCAACCAGGTGTGGCTGGAGAAGGGCTGGTAGGCCTCGTCCACCACCACCAGCCCGCCGAAGCGGGCGGCCTCGGCGATGAGGCGGCGCATGACGTCCGGGTCGAAGCGGTTGGCCGTGGGATTGTTCGGGTAGGCCAGGTAGGTGATGGCGGGCTGGTGCGCGCGCATCGCGGCCCGCATGGCGGCCTCGTCGAGTGCGAAGTCGGCGGTGAGCGGCACACCGTGGAAGGCCAGGCCCTGCAATTGCGCGCTCATGGCGTACATCACGAAGCCGGGCAGCGGGGCCAGCAGGCTGGCGCCGGGCAGGTCGCAGCCCATGGCCAGCAGGGAGATCAGTTCGTCGGAACCGTTGCCCAGCATCAGCGCGTGGCCGGCGGGCAGGTCAACGTAGCGCTCCAGCGCGCGCTTGAGTTCGTCGATGCGCGCGCCAGGGTAGCGGTTGATGGCCACGGCGCCCAGGCGCCGGCCCAGTTCGGCCTGCAGCTCGAGCGGCAGCGGGAAGGGGTTCTCCATCGCGTCCAGCTTGACCAGGCCGGCCGATTCCTGGATGGCGTAGGCCTGCATGGACTGGATGTCCTGGCGGATGCGCGCGAGCGGGTTGGGGTTCGCGGGGCTGTTCATTGGGCATCGCCTCGCATCGGGGGCACGGTGGGCAGGCGCAGTTCGGCGGCGCGCGCGTGCGCCTGCAGGCCTTCGCCGTAGGCCAGTTCGGCGGCCACGGCGCCCAGGGTCTGCGCGCCCCGCTCGCTCACTTCGATCAGGCTGCTGCGCTTCTGGAAGTCGTAGACACCCAGCGGCGAGGAAAACCGCGCGGTGCCGCTGGTGGGCAGCACGTGGTTGGGGCCGGCGCAGTAGTCACCCAGGCTTTCGCTGGTGTAGGCACCCAGGAAGATGGCGCCCGCGTGCTTGAGCAGCGGTTCCCAGCGGTGCGGCTCGGCGCTGGAGACCTCCAGGTGCTCGGGCGCGATGCGGTTGCTGATGGCGCAGGCCTCGTCCATGTCGCGCGTGAGGATGAGCGCGCCGCGGTCGTTGAGGCTTTTGGCGATGATGGCCGCGCGCGGCATGGTGGGCAGCAGGCGGTGGATCGCGGCCTGCACGGCCTCGATGTAGGCCGCGTCGGGGCACAGCAGGATGCTCTGCGCGAGCTCGTCGTGCTCGGCCTGGCTGAACAGGTCCATGGCCACCCAGTCGGCCGGCGTGCTGCCGTCGGCCAGCACCAGGATTTCGCTCGGGCCCGCGATCATGTCGATGCCCACGGTGCCGAAGACGCGCTTCTTGGCGCTGGCCACGTAGGCGTTGCCCGGGCCGGTGATCTTGTCGACCTTGGGCACGGTGGCCGTGCCATAGGCCAGCGCGGCCACGGCCTGGGCGCCACCGATGGTGAAGGCGCGCGTGACACCGGCCACGTGGGCCGCCGCGAGCACGAGCTCGTTGCGCTCGCCGCGCGTGGCGGTGGCGGCGCCGCTGCCGCCTTCTACGCCACCGGTCGCCACGCTGCCGCGCACGGGCGTAGGCACCACCATGACGATCTCGGGCACGCCGGCCACGTGCGCGGGCACGGCGTTCATGATCAGGCTGGACGGATAGGCCGCCTTGCCGCCGGGCACGTAGATGCCCACGCGGTCCAGTGGCGTGACCTTCTGGCCGAGCAGGGTGCCGTCCTCGTCGCGGTAGCTCCAGCTCTCGCCGTTGGCCTTCTTCTGCGCCTCGTGGTAGCGCCGCACGCGCGCGGCCGCGGACTGCAGGGCTTCGCGCTGGGCGGCGGGCAAGGCGTCGAAGGCGGCCTTGAAATCGGCCTGGCTGAGTTCGAGCTCGGCCACGCCAGTGGCCCGCAGGCCGTCGAAGCGCGCCGTGTACTCCAGCACGGCGGCGTCGCCGCGCTGGCGCACATCGGCCAGGATGTCGGCCACCCGCTGCTCGATCGCGTGGTCCGTCTCGCTCGACCAATGCAGGCGCTCGGCAAAGCGCGCCTCGAAATCGGGCTGGGCGGTGGACAGGCGAAGGGGCTGGGCGGTCAGGGTCATGCGGTGGCGGGCTCCACGGCCCGGGCGAAGGCGTCGATGAGCGGGCGCAGCCGCGCCTGCTTGAGCTTGAGCGCGGCCTGGTTGACCACCAGGCGCGAGCTGATGTCCATGATGCGTTCGACCTCGATCAGGTTGTTGGCCTTGAGCGTGTTGCCGGTGGACACCAGGTCCACGATGGCGTCGGCCAGGCCGGTGAGCGGGGCCAGTTCCATGCTGCCGTAGAGCTTGATCAGGTCCACGTGCACGCCCTTGCTGGCGAAGAACTCGCGCGCGATGGCCGTGTACTTGGTGGCCACGCGCAGGCGCGAGCCCTGGCGCACGGCCGAGGCGTAGTCGAAGTCGGCCCGCACGGCCACGCTGACGCGGCAGCGCGCGATGTTGAGGTCCAGCGGCTGGTACAGGCCCTGGCCGCCGTGCTCGATCAGCGTGTCCTTGCCGGTCACGCCGAGGTCGGCGCCGCCGTGCTCCACGTAGGTGGGCACGTCGGTGGCGCGCACCAGCACCACGCGAACGTCTTCCTGGCTGGTGGGCAGGATGAGCTTGCGCGACTTCTCGGGGTCTTCGAGCACCTCGATGCCGGCCGCGCGCAGCAGCGGCAGGGTCTCGTCGAAGATGCGGCCCTTGGACAGGGCAAGCGTGATGGACGGGCTCATTTGACGCGCTCGATGTCGGCGCCGATGGCGCGCAGCTTCACTTCCATCTGGTCGTAACCGCGGTCCAGGTGGTAGATGCGGTCGACGGTGGTCTCGCCCTCGGCCACCAGGCCGGCGATCACCAGGCTGGCCGAGGCGCGCAGGTCGGTGGCCATCACGGTGGCGCCGGACAGGCGCGGCACCCCCTCCACCATCGCCACCTTGCCCTCGGTCTGGATGCGCGCGCCGAGGCGCACCAGCTCGTTCACGTGCATGAAGCGGTTTTCGAAAATGGTTTCGGTCACCTTGCTGGCGCCCTCGGCGATGCAGTTGACGGTCATAAACTGCGCCTGCATGTCGGTGGGAAAGCCCGGGTACTCGGTGGTGCGGAAGCTCTGCGCCTTCATGCGGCCCGAGGCGCGGATGCGGATGAAAGGCCCGGCCGCGTTGGCGCCGGCCTCAATCTCCGCGCCCGCCTCGGTGAGCTTGTCGATCACCGCGTCCAGGTGGTCGGCGCGACCGCAGCGCAGCAGCACGTCGCCGCCGGTGGCGGCCACGGCGCACAGGAAGGTGCCGGCCTCGATGCGGTCGGCCACCACCTGGTGGTCGCAGCCGCCCAGGCGGTCCACGCCCTGCACGTGGATGCGGCTGGTGCCGTGGCCTTCGATCTTCGCGCCCATGCGGA
>NZ_MKSS01000388.1:0-934 GCF_001897365.1 Hydrogenophaga sp. 70-12 | reverse complement strand
CCTGGCGCAGCCAGTCGGCGGGGATGGGCTTGGTGAAGTCCGCGATCATCTCCACGCCCTTGAAGTAGGCGGCGAAGGCGCGGTCGAACTTGTCGAAGTGCTTCTCGTCCTTCACCAGCGCGGTGCGCGAGAGGAAGTAGAAGTCGTCCATGCTGCAGGCCTCGGGGTTGGCCGGTCCGACCACGTCGGCCTTGAGCGCCTCCAGCAGCGTGAGGTACTCCTTCACCGACACCGGCAGCTTGGCCGCGCGCAGGGTGTAGAAGAAGTCGATCAGCATGGCGATCTCCCCGGGTTCAGTCGTGCCGCGCCCGCAGGTACAGCAGCTGCGCACGCGCCTCGGGCCATTCGCCCGCGCGCATGCTGTACATGACGGTGTCGCGGATGGTGCCGTCGCGGCGCAGGGCGTGGCCGCGGATGACGCCGTCCTTCCTCGCGCCCAGCCGTTCGATGGCCTGTTGCGAGGCGAAGTTGTAGTTGTCGGTGCGCCAGCCCACCACGTGGCAGCCCAGGGTGTCGAAGGCGTGGCCCATCATGAGCAGCTTGCAGGTGGTGTTGACGTGGGTGCGCTGCGCGCGCCGGGCGTACCAGGTGTAGCCGATCTCCACGCGCTTCACCGCGGGCAGGATGTCGTGGTAGCTGGTGCTGCCCAGCACCGCGCCGCTGGCCTCGTCGACCACCGCGAAGGCGAAGCGGCTGCCTTCCTCGCGCATGCGCAGCGCGGTGTCGATGTAGTCGCGCGTCTGGCCGGGTTCGGGCACGGAGGTGACCCGCAGCTTCCAGAGCTCGCCGTCGGCCGCCGCCGCGCGCAGGCCGTCCTCGTGGCGCGGGTCCAGGGGCTCCAGCCGCAGGCCGCGTTCGCTCAGGACGACGGGGGCCACGAACATCAGCGGTTCCTCTGGTTCATGAACACCAGCTTCTCGAACAGCGTGGTGTC
>NZ_MKSS01000387.1:0-5867 GCF_001897365.1 Hydrogenophaga sp. 70-12 | reverse complement strand
CCGCGAAATGCAGCTGCGCGATGTCGAGCAGGGTGCGCGCCAGCAGGTGCACCATGCCCGGGTCGTCGTCGACGATGAGGATCTTGTGGCGCCGGGGCGCCGGGTTCAGCGGGGATGGCGTCATGGCGCGCTCCAGGGGCGATCGGAAAGGTCCGGGCCTGCGCCAGGCGCGTGCCCTGCCGGGTTTTCGGCGGTTGGCCGGCGTTCTTGAGCGACCGGGCCACGCCGCCCGTCAATGGTGCCACGGCGGGGCCCCCGTGCGGGGGCGGGCTCAGCCCGGGCGCCCATCCGGTCGGGGCTGCCCGTACCAGCGCAGCAGCCGCAGTCCCCAAGGCCCGACCGCCAGCAGCCACAGCCCGGCGGTGGCGGCGGTCAGGCCGCCCACCCAGGCCGGTGGCGCCACCGCCGCGGCGATGCGCAGCAGCGTCGCCAACTGCAGCAGCAGGAAGGCGGACCAGGACAGGCGATCGGCCACCAGCGCGCGGCCGCCGTGGCCACAGGCCACCCGCGTGACCATGGCCAGCATGAGCGAGCCCAGGAACCCCATGGTGGTGGCGTGCAGCGCCGCCAGCGGCGCCACGGGCGCGCCGCCGATCCATGCCCAGATCTGCCCGAGGCCGTCGATCGACAGCCCCAGGCCCAGCCAGACGAAGCCCAGGTGGAGCATCGCCAGCAGGCGGATCGCCAGGCTTTGCACCAGGCCCCACACGAAGGCCAGCCACAGCAGCACGAAGCCGGCCACCAGCAGCGCGAAGCCCTCGAAGGCGCCCCAGGCGGTGGCGTCCAGGCCCGCCCAGGTGAGCCAGGGCCCCAGGGTCTTGAGTGCCACCGTGGCGACCAGGACATACAACACCCACATCGGCCGCCACAGCCGCACCAGCGGCAGGGCGCTGGAGGTGAAGAAGGGCACCATGCGGTGCACGACCGTCACGTAGACCAGCGCCACGAAGCCCCACAGCCCGGTGTGCAGCCAACGCCGCGCGGCCTCGGGATCGTCGTGTCCCACGCCCCAGGCCAGGCCCAGCAGCGTGAGCGCGCCCACGGCCCAGCCCAGCGCGACCAGCCGGGCGTGCACGGTGTCGTCGGCGTCGCTGGCGCGCAGCAGCCCCAGGAAGCGCGCGCCGGCCAGCGCCTGCCCGGCGGCGGCCAGCAGCAAGGCCAGCACCGCCAGCCGGACCGACAGATGGACACCGAGCAGCCACAACGGCCAGGCCAGGGCCTGCAGCGCCACCGCGGGCAGCACGGCGCGCGCCGCGGGCCCGTCCACGCCCAGCCACTTGGGGCCGGCCGTGAACAGGAAGCCGGTGAAGAACAGCGGCATGAAGCCATGCACCATGAGCGCGCCATGCCCCAGGCTGGGCGACACCGCCAGCGGCCCCGCCGGCAGCCAGCCGAGCCGGGCGCACTGCACCCACAGCCACCACAGCGAGCCCAGTACCAGCACCGCGGTGGCGCCGGCGAAGGCCAGCCGGTGCGGCGCCCGCATCAGGTGGACGGGGCGCCAGCGCAGGGCGGCCGGTTCGAGCGGTGCCGGCCGGGCGGCGGCCAGGGGGATGGGGCGGGGAGCGTGTGCCATGGCGGGGCGCGGTCAAGACAGGGAAGGGGCCGGCCGTGCGGGCCGGCCGACCAGGACACTGTGCCGCCGACGGGTGCGCTCCACCATCCTTCCGTGGAAGGTGCCCCGCGCCCGCCATCCTCCGGAAGAACGATGGCCCGGCCACGACCCCGGCGGTGCGTGGACAGCGCGCGGGGCCGGGCCGACAATGCCAAGGCACCCTTTGCTGTCACCATGCCTTCCGTTGCCCGAGCCTGGCCTCGCCAGCTCTCCACCAAGTTCGTGCTCATCGGCCTGGCGCTGCTGCTGCTGGCGCTGCTGTCCATCGGCCTGACGATGTGGGTCACGCGCCAGATCGAAGGCGGCGCGGCCGCGGTCAACGAGGCCGGGCGCCTGCGCATGCAGGCCTGGCGCCTGGCCAGCGCCTGGCAGGGCGGGCGCGATCCCGCCCAGGTGCCCCTGCTCGTGGCCGAGGTCGACCGCACGCTGGCGCTGCTCGACCAGGGCGACCCGCAGCGCCCGCTGGCCGTGCCCTGGAGCGAGGCCAGCCGAGGGCATTTCGCCGATATCCAGGGACGGTGGGAGGCCCTGCGTCCGCTGTGGACCGCCCCGGGCGACGCCGGGCGCGAGGCCACGGCGCTCACGGCGCGCATCGACGGCCTGGTCGAACGCATCGACGCCCTGGTGCGCGCCATGGAATCCACCATGGCGCGCTACACGGCGGTGCTCAACCTGTTCCAGTTCGTCATGATGGCCATGGCGGTGGCCGCGGCCGTGGTCTCGCTCTATGTGGGCCAGCTGTTCGTGATCCACCCTCTCAAACGGCTGCGGGCCGGCCTGCGCCAGATCGAGGCGGGCGACTTCACCGCGCGCGTGGAGGTGGACTCGCACCAGGAGTTCGCCGAGCTGGCGGCCGGGTTCAACCACATGGCGCAGACCCTGCAGGGGCTGTACCACGGCCTGGAGCGGCAGGTGCAGGCCAAGACGCGCGACCTCGAGGCCAAGCGCGCGCGCCTGGCGGCGCTGTACGAAGTGAGCTCGCTCATCGTCAACGCGCGCACGCTCGATGAACTGGCGCGCGGCTTCGCGCGCAAGCTGCGCGCCGTGAGCGGCGCCGACGCGGTGGCCATCCGCTGGAGCGACGAGGGCTCGCGGCGCTACTTCATGCTCGCCAGCGACTGCCTGCCCCAGCAGCTGGTGGAAGACGAGCGCTGCCTGGAGGCCGGCGAGTGCGCCTGCGGCCAGCCCGCGGCCACGGCGCGCACGCGCGTGATCCCCATCGCCACCGCCGAAGACCGGCGCCTGGGCGGTTGCGCGCAGGAGGGCTACGTCTGCCTGATCGGCATACCCATTCGTCACCAGGCGTACCTGCTGGGCGAAGTGAACCTGTTCTATCGCCATGAAGCCCTGCTGGGCGAGGACGACCGCGGCCTGTACGACGCGCTGGCGGGCCACCTGGCCAATGCGGCCGAGAACCTGCGCGTGCAGGCCCTGCTGCGCGAAGCCGCGGTGAGCGAGGAGCGCGGCCTGCTCGCGCGCGAGCTGCACGACTCCATCGCGCAGGCGCTGTCCTTCCTGAAGATCCAGGTCGCCTTGCTCAAGGCCGCCGTGCAGCGGGGCGACGAGGCCGCGGTGCCGGCCATCATCGAGGAGATCGAGGCCGGTGTGCGCGAGAGCACCAACGACGTGCGCGAACTGCTGGTGCACTTCCGGACCCGCACGCCCGATGGCGACATCGAGGACGCGCTGCGCACCACGCTGCGCAAGTTCGAGCTGCAAAGCGGCCTGAACGCGCGCCTGGACCTGCAGGGCCATGGCGTGGCCCTGCCGCCGGACACCCAGCTCCAGGTGCTGCATGTGGTGCAGGAGGCGTTGTCCAACGTGCGCAAGCACGCCGGCGCGAGCGAGGTGTCGGTGGGCGTGCAGCGCGGGCCGCGCTGGCGCTTCACCGTGCGCGACAACGGCCAGGGTTTCTCGACCGACGGCGCGCGCGACGCCGACACCCACGTGGGCCTGCACATCATGCGAGAGCGCGCCCAGCGCATCGGCGCGCGGGTCGAGGTCCAATCCCGCCCCGGCAGCGGAACCGAGGTGTCGCTCGACGTGCCCGCCCCCGCCGCGGATCTGCCCGCCATGCCATGAGCGAGCCGGTCATTCGCCTTCTCGTGGTCGATGACCACCAGCTGTTCCGCCGCGGCCTGATGGCCCTGCTGGCGCAGGAGCCCGGCTTTTCGGTGGTCGGCGAGGCCGGCGACGCCACCGCGGCGATGGGCCTGGCGGCCCGGCTGCGGCCCGACCTGGTGCTGCTCGACAACCACATGCCCGGCGTCACCGGCGTCGACGCGATCGCCGCGCTCAAGACCGCCGCGCCCGAGGCGCGCGTGCTCATGCTCACCGTGAGCGAGAACGAAAGCGACCTCGCGCGCGGCTTGCGCGCGGGCGCCGACGGCTACCTGCTCAAGACCATCGACACGGCCGACCTCGCGGCCTCCATCCGGCGGGTGTTCGAGGGCGATTCGGTCATCAGTCCCGAGATGATGGGCAAGCTGGTGGGCCTGCTGCGGCGCGGGCCGGCGCAGCACGAGGCGGGCGCGCCAGCGCCCGCGCCGCTGGAGCCGCCGCCGTCCGACCCGATCCACTCCCTCTCGCCGCGCGAGCGCGAGATCCTGCGCCTGATCGCGCGCGGCGACAGCAACAAGCACATCGCGCGCGCCCTCGACATCGCCGAGACCACGGTGAAGATCCATGTGCAGCACATCCTGCGCAAGCTCGAACTGAGCAACCGCGTGCACGCGGCGGTGTACGCCACCGAGCGCGGACTGCTGGCCTGAACCGCTTCAGGGCGCGGCAATGCCTCGTCGCGCGCGCATGGCGGCGCCGATGCGCGCGAGCGCGGCGCCATCGAGCAGCCGCTCGGCCATCGGCAGCAGCTCGGCCTCTTCGCGCTCGATGTGCCGCTCATACGCGGCGATGAACGCCTCGGCCATGGCCTGCGACAGCGCCGCGCCGTCGCCGCCGCGCACGCCCTCCAGCCCGGCCTCCAGGGGCCGCCACAGGTTCTCGAGCGCGCGGTGCTCCAGCGCCAGCGCCTGCGTGAGCCGCAGCACCGCGTCGCGTTCGGCGTCGTGCGCCGCGTCCCGCAGCGCCGGAAACAGGTCGGCCTCCTCGTCCGCATGGTGGTGCGGCGCGGCCTGGCGGAAGTAGCGCAGAACGGCCTCGGCCGCTTCCACGGCGCCGCGGTCCGCGCCGTGGCGCGGCAGGTGCCCGCACAGGCGCCGCAGCGTCTCGCACTGCGCCTGCACGCGGCCGTGGCAAGCCGACAGCATTTCCAGCGGCACTTCGGTGGTGGCGGTGTCCCGGGCCTGACCGGGCAGGGCGATGCGCATGACCATGGCGCATCCTAGGCCCGCGGGGCCGCTGTGGACCGGGCATAGCTCTTTGGGAGGATGCCAGGGTCCTTCTTCCGGGAGGCCGCCATCGCTCATGCGCAGGATGTTGCGAACGCCGCGGCGCCAGCACAGTGGCCGGCATGGTCAAGGGAGCGATCTCATGAACGGCGACACCGCAAGAACCCGCCAAGCCTGGTCCGTGCTGATCGTGAGCACCTGGGCCTTCACCGTGTGCTTCATGGTCTGGATGATGTTCGGCGTGATCGGCATCCCGATCCGGCAGATGCTGAACCTCAACGCCACGCAGTTCGGCCTGCTCACGGCCACGCCGGTGCTCACGGGCTCGCTGGTGCGCGTGCCGCTGGGCATCTGGACCGACCGCTACGGCGGGCGCATCGTCATGACGCTGTTGATGGCGGCCACCGTGCCCGCCATCTGGCTCATGGCCTACGCCACGCAGTTCTGGCACTTCCTGGTCATCGGCCTGTTCGTGGGCCTGGCCGGCGGCTCCTTCTCGGTCGGCACGCCCTACGTGGCGCGCTGGTTTCCCAAGCAGCGGCAGGGCATGGCCATGGGGGTGTACGGCGCCGGCAACAGCGGCTCGGCGGTCAACAAGTTCGTGGCGCCGGTCATCCTGGTGGCCTTCGGCTGGCAGATGGTGCCGCAGGTGTACGCGGCCATCATGGCCGGCACCGTGCTGCTGTTCTGGCTGTTCAGCCACAGCGACCCGGCGCACCTCGTGCCCAACCAGGTGGGTTTTGCGCAGCAGCTCCAGGCGCTCAGGGACCCCCGGGTGCTCAAGTACTGCCAGTACTACAGCATCGTCTTCGGCGGCTACGTGGCGCTGGCGCTGTGGATGGTGCAGTACTACATCGGCGAGTACGGCCTGGACATCCGCCTGGCCGCGCTGCTGGCGGCCTGCT
>NZ_MKSS01000386.1:0-5894 GCF_001897365.1 Hydrogenophaga sp. 70-12 | reverse complement strand
TAAGGCCGGCACCTGGCGCCTGGCGCGCGAGCTGGGCGGCGAGGCCCTGGTGGACCTGATCGTGGAGCACACCCACACCTGCTACCAGGGCGACCGCGAACACCGCCACGCCTGGGGCTGGGGCTGCGGGCAGTGCCCCGCCTGCGAGCTGCGCGAGCGGGGCTGGCAGGCCTACCGCATGTCCCTCGCGCCCGGCGCGCGCGCCGCGGGCTGAGGGCCGGTGTCAGCCGGCCTCGCCCAGCCGCTCTTCCAGCCAGCGCCGCAGCGCCTGCACGGCCGGTGAGGCGCGGCGCCGGGCCAGGCGGGTGAACCAGTAGCGGCCCACCGCCACCTCCACGTCGAACAGCCGCACCAGCCGGCCGGCCTGCAGGTCGCGGCTGAACAGGCGCAGCGGCAGCAGGGCCACGCCCGCGCCTTGCGCCGCCGCGTCGGCCAGCAGCAGCGAGGAATCGAACTGCGGCCCCGTGAGCAGGGGCGCGCGCACGCCCGCCGCCTCGAACCAGGCGGGCCACTCGTCGCCGCGGTAGGAGCGCAGCAGGGTTTCGCGGCCCAGGTCGGCCGGGCCGCGGATGCGGTGCGCCAGCGCGGGCGAGCAGACCGGCGCCAGCGGGGCGTCGAGCAGGGGCACGGCCTCGCACCCGGGCCACTGGCCGTCGCCGAAGCGGATGGCCGCGTCCAGGCCCTCGGCCGCCAGGTCCACGCGGTTGTTGTGGGTGAACAGGCGCAGTTCGATCAGCGGGTGGCGGGCCTGGAAGTCGCGCAGGCGCGGCAGCAGCCAGCCCACCGCGAAGGTGCCCACCACGCCGATGGACAGCACCTCGCGCCGCTGGCGCGTCTGCAGGCTGGCGAGCGTGGCCGACAGGCGCTCGAAGGCCTCGCTGAGCACCGGCAGCAGGGCCTGTCCCTCGTCGGTGAGCGCCAGGCCGCGCGGCAGGCGGCGGAACAGGCGGCGGCCCAGGCGGTCCTCGAGCTTGCGCACGTGCTGGCTCACCGCGGTCTGGGTCAGGTGCAGTTCCTCGGCGGCGCGCGTGAAGCTGAGGTGGCGCGCCGAGACCTCGAAGGCGCGCAGGGCATTGAGCGGAAGGTCCATGGTCGATAGAAGTTTTTCTTTGGGCTGGGGCAGATTATTTCCGTTTGAACGGCGCGGGCGGCGTCCCTAGCATTCGCGCTTTCCACAGGAGAAACCATGATCCATCGACGACAACTGCTCGGCTTCGCCGCCACCGCTCCCGCCATGACGGCGCTTCTGATGCCCCAGTTTGCCTGGGGTCAGGAGGGCACGGACGCCCTCGACGCCGCGGCACGCGCGCTGGAGGCGAAGTCCCGTGGCCGCCTGGGCGTGCACATCCTCGACACGGCCGACGGACGCGAATGGGGCCACCGCAGCGACGAGCGCTTCCTCATGCTCAGCACCTTCAAGACGCTGGCGGCGGCGCTGGTGCTGCGGCGCACCGACCAGGGCAAGGCGCCGCTGTCCAAGCGCGTGCGCTACCGCCAGCGCGATCTGGTGCAGTGGTCGCCGGTGACGGAAAAGCACGTGGGCGGCCGGGGCCTGAGCCTGGCCCAACTGTGCGAGGCCACCATCACCACCAGCGACAACACCGCGGCCAACCTGATCCTGCGCGAGGTGGGCGGCCCGTCCGCCCTGACGGCGTTCCTGCGCGGCATCGGTGACCCGGTGACACGGCTGGACCGCATGGAGCCGGAACTCAACGAGCCCTCGCCCGGGGAGGACCTGGACACCACCACACCGCGCGCGATGGCGCGCACCCTGCGCACGCTGTTGCTCGGCGACGCGCTGTCGCCGGCCTCGCGCGAGCAGCTGGCGGCCTGGCTCAAGGCCAACACCACGGGCGACCGCCGCCTGCGCGCGGGTGTGCCGCCGAGCTGGGGCATCGGCGAGAAGACCGGTACCGCGGGCGAGAGCGCGAACGACGCCGGCATCGTCTGGCCGCCGGGGCGGGCGCCCTTGCTGGTGAGCGCCTACCTGGCCGACAGCCCGGCGGGCGCGGCGGCGCGCGAGCAGGCCCTGGCCGGCGTGGGCCGGCTGCTGGCGGCCTGGTGAGGCCGCGCTTCAGCCGGTGGCGACCCGGTAGCGCGGACCGTCCGCGGCGCCGGGCTGGAGCACCCAGCGCCGCGCGTGCCAGTCCGCCACGCCGGGCCGGTGCGCGATCGACACCAGGGCACCGTTCTGCGCGCGCACCAGGGCCTGCAGGCGCTCGTAGATGGTGGCCTCGGCGGCCTCGTCGAGCGCGCTGGTGGCCTCGTCGACGAACAGCCAGCGCGGCTTCTTGAGCAGGGCGCGCGCAATGGCCAGGCGCTGCTGCTCGCCGCCCGAGAGCTTCTGGCCCCAGGCGTCGGGGTCGTCGAGCCGCGCCACCAGGTCGGGCAGCAGCGCCTCGCGCAGCGCGGCCTGCAGTTCCTCGTCGCCATAGCGCGCGGCGGGCTCGGGGTAGGCCAGGGCGTCGCGCAGGCGGCCGTTGGGGAAGTAGGGCCGCTGCGGCAGGAACATGGCGCGCGCGTCGAAGTCGGCCGGCAGGCGCAGGCGGCGTGTCGCCCAGGGCCAGATGCCCGCCAGGCCGCGGAACAGCGTGGACTTGCCGCTGCCCGAGGGCCCCTGGACCAGCACCGAATCGCCGGGCGCGATGCGCGCGCCGTGCACCGCCAGCAGCGCCGCGCCGCCGGGCAGGGCGAGGTCCATGGCGTCGAGCGCGATCGCGTCCTCGGCGTTGGTCTCGCTGGCGGTGGCGGGGTCGCCGGCCTGCAGCGCGGCGAAGCTCTCATCGAAGCTGGTGATGCGGTCGGTGGTGGCGCGCCAGGCGGCGATCTGGTCGTAGTTGTCGACGAACCAGGACAGCGCGCCCTGCACGCGGTCGAAGGCCGAGGCGATCTGCATCAGTTCGCCGAGCTGGATGGCGCCGCTGAAGAATCGCGGCGCCGCCACGATGAAGGGGAACACCGTGGCGGCCTGGCCGAAGCCGTTGGTGAACCAGACCAGGCGCTTCTGCGTGCGGATGAGCCGCAGGTAGTTGCCCAGCACGTCGGCGAAGCGCAGGCCGAGTTGGCGGCGCTCCACGCCTTCTCCCTTGTCGAGCGCGATGGACTCGCTGTACTCGCGCACGCGCACCAGGTGGTGGCGGAAGTCGGCCTCGAAGCGCTGCTGCTTGAAGTTGAGCGCGATCTGAGGGCGGCCGATGTAGTGGGCGAGCACGCTGCCGATGACGCAGTAGAGCACCGCCATCCAGACCATGAAGCCCGGGATGTCGACGTGCCGGCCCTGGAACGTGAAACCGAAGCTGCCCGACAGCGTCCACAGGATGCCGATGAAGCTCAGCAGCGTGACCACCGCGTTGAGCAGGCCCATGGACAGGCCCACGGTGTAGCTGGTGAAGAGGTTCATGTCCTCGGCGATGCGCTGGTCGGGGTTGTCGGGCGGCGCGTTGCCTTCGCGCGAGTAGCGCGCCAGCTCCATTTGGTAGAAGCGGTGGTTGGCGAGCCAGCGGTCCATGTAGTGCCGGGTCATCCACTCGCGCCAGCGCATCTGCAGCAGCTGCGTGAGGTAGAAGCGGTAGACCGCGATGATGATGAAGCTGAAGGCCAGGTAGGTGAAGCGGCCCAGTTCGCGCCAGAACACCGCGGCGTCCTTGTTCTGCAGCGCGTCGTAGAACACGCGGTTCCACTCGTTGAGCAGCACCAGCATGTAGACCGCGCCCAGGTTGAGCAGCACGATGGCCAGCAGCAGGCCGCGCGCCTTCCACTTGTCCTCGGAGTGGAGGTAGTAGGGCATGGACAGCCGCCAGGCCTTGCCGGCGAACTCGCGCAGGGCGCGCCACTTGCTGATCTTCTCGGTCATGGAAAAGCTCCGGCGGCCTGGGCCGCGATCTCGACGGTGAGGCGGTGTTGGCCGCCGGGCGGCAGCGCGATGCGCTCGTCGCCCGCGTTGGCGGTTTCGACGCAGACGAAGTGCTGGTGCGCGCCCGGGCCCAGGTCGGCCATGCCGGCGGCCAGTTCGGCGCCCGGGTTCCACACCACGGCGGTTCGGCTGCCCGCGCTGTGCAGCGTCAGGCGCTGGCCGCCGGCCGCGCCGAGCAGCTGCAGGCGATCGGGCACCCCTTGGTAGAGGCGGTCGAGCCGGCCGCTGAAGCGCAGGGCTTCCTGGGTGGCGCTGCCGGCCGGGGGCGCGCCGGGCACCTGGTCGATGAAGCCGCAGCCTTCCAGGCCCAGCACCTGCGCCGCGTCGAGGCGGTCCACCGCGAAGTAGCTGTGCAGGGCCTGGGTGAGGGTGAAGGCGCCGTCGCCGCTGTTGTGGGCGCTCAGGCTCAGGCGCAGCGTGGCGCCCACGCGGATGTCGAGCCGCAGCTCGAAGGCGTGCGGCCACAGGGCGCGCGTGGCCTCGTCGTCGCGCAGGACCAGCGCGAGCTCGGTGGCGCCATCGCTGCCGTCGCGGGCCCCGCGCAGGGACCAGCGGCGCAGGCGCGCGAAACCATGGGCGGGGCGGCCCAGGCCGTCGGGATCGGGCCCGAACCAGGGCCAGCAGAGCGGCACGCCGCCGCGGATGGCCTGGCCGGCCTCGAAGCGCGCGCGCGGGCTCAGGAACAGCCAGTCGGGCTGGCCGTGCGGCTGGAAGGACAGGACCTGCGCGCCCTGCAGCGAGACCGTGGCGCGGGCCAGCGGGTTGTCCACCCGCAGCAGGGGCAGGCCGCCCGGGCCGTCCACGGGCCTCAGGCTGGCGGTGGGGGCGGGGCGGTCGGGCACGGGCGCGGGCTCAGGGGTTTGAAATGCCCGAGGCCACGTGGCCCGCCGGCACGTGCTGCGCGGCGGATTCGATGTGGCCGGTCTGGTCGTCGAAGAAGAAGTCGGGTTCGAATTCGCGCAGGAACTCGCCCTTGGGCAGGCCGCCCAGGAACATGGCCTCGTCGACCTCGATGTTCCAGTTCATCAGCGTGCGGATGGCGCGCTCGTGCGCGGGCGCGCTGCGCGCGGTCACCAGCGCGGTGCGGATGCGCATGAGCGGTGTGCCCTCGCTCTGCAGGCGGTGCAGGGCTTCCAGCAGCGGTTTGAAGGGGCCTCCCTCCAGCGGCGTGCCGGCCTTGCTCGATTCGTGCGACTGGAAGGCCGAGAGGCCCTGCGACTGGTAGATGCGCTCGGCCTCGTCGGAGAACAGCACGGCGTCGCCGTCGAAGGCGATGCGCACCTCGGTCGGGTGGGCGTCGCTGGCGCGCACCGAGGTGGGGTAGACCTGCGCGGCGGGCACGCCGGCGTCCAGTGCGGCGCGCACGTCGGCCAGGTGGGCCGACAGGAAGAGGTTGGCGCGCAGCGGGCGCAGGTAGCGCCAGGGCGACTGGCCGCGCGTGAAGCTGCCGCGCTGGATGGGCAGGCCGTAGTGCTGGGCCGAGCGGAACACGCGCATGCCCGAAACCGGGTCGTTGCGCGAGAGGATCACCACCTCCACCCGCTGGGCGTGGGCGTCGTTGAAGGCGAGCAGCTTGTGCACCAGCGAGAAGGCCACGCCGGGCGCGGCGGGGGTGTCCAGCCGCTCCAGCTGCAGCCGCATGTAGGCTTTGTCGTCGCCCTGTTCGAAGAGGCGGTTCTCTTCTTCGAAATCGAACAGGGCGCGCGAGGAAATGGCGACGACGAGCTTGCCGTCCAGGGTGACTGCCATCAGACCACCCGCCGGGCCGCCCCAAGGGCGGTCTGCGCCCCCTTGGGGGGCAGCGGATACACGAAGTGAGGAGCGTGGGGGCTCATGGTTTCAGGTGACGAGCTGATTGAGCTGAATGATCGGCAGCAGCACTGCCAGCACGATGAGCATGACGACCAGGCCCATGCCCACGATGAGCAGGGGCTCCAGCACCGTGGCCAGGGACATGGCGCGGCGCTGCACCTCGGCGCCG
>NZ_MKSS01000385.1:15615-47507 GCF_001897365.1 Hydrogenophaga sp. 70-12 | reverse complement strand
ACGGTCTGCAGGAAGATCCCTTCCACCTGGCCGGCGATGTGCCGCCAGTCCAGCGCCGCCACCTGCGCGCGCGCCTGCGACGCGGCCGTGCGCACCAGCGCCGGGTCGCGCGCCAGCAGCGCGGCCTGGCGCGCGAAGGCGGCTTCGTCGTCCACCGGCAGCAGCCAGCCGTTGTGCCCGCCGCGCACCCAGTCGCCCGCCGCCGCGGTGTCGAAGGCCAGCACCGGCAGGCCACTGGCCAGGGCCTCGATGGTGACGTTGCCGAAGGTCTCGGTCAGGCTCGCGAAGGCGAACAGGTCGGCGCTGGCGTAGTGCGCGGCCAGGTCCTCGTCGCGCCGCATGCCAGCGAACAGGGCCTCGGGGCAGCGCTGGCGCAGGGCCGCGCGCTGCGGGCCGTCGCCCACGAAGACGAGCTTCACGTCGGGGTTCTGCGCGCGCATGGCCTCGTAGGCCTGCAGCACCACGCCCAGGTTCTTCTCGGCCGCCAGACGGCCGACGGCCACCATCACCAGGGTGCCGTCGCCGGCGCCCCAGCTGGCGCGCAGCGCGGCACTGCGCCGCGCGGGGTTGAACCGCTGCGTGTCGACGCCGCGCGCCACCACGCTGACGTTGCGAAAACCGATGGCCTGCAACTCCGCGCGCAGGCTCTGCGTGGGCACCATGGTGCAGCGCGTGAGGTTGTGGAACTTGCGCAGGTAGGCCACGATGGGCGTTTTGAGCCAGCCCACGCCGTAGTGCTGGCTGTAGGCGTGGAAGTTGGTGCGGAAGTCGGACGTGACCGGCAGGCGCAAGCGGCGCGCCGCCTGCAGGGCCGACCAGCCCAGCGGGCCTTCCGTGGCGATGTGCACCAGATCGGGCCGCCTCAAGGTCCAGGCGCGCACCAGCGCACCCTTGCCGGGCAGGCCGAGCTTGAGTTCGGGGTAGCGTGGGATCGGCATGCCACGCATGAGCACCTCATGAAACCCCGGGTCGCTGCGCGCGGCGTCCTCGCGCGTCTGGCGCGGGCGGATGAGCTGCACCTCGTGGTTGCGCGCGCGCAAGCCCTGCACCAGGCGCGACAGCGTGAGCGACACGCCGTTGATCTCGGGCGGCCAGGTCTCCGTCACCACGGCGAGCCGCAGGGACGGGCGGGCCGCCGGGAAGGCCTCCACCAGGATCGTTTCGGCGCTCGTGTCGGACATGGGGGGCATGGTGCGGCGGCTTCGCGGCAGATTGATGACACCGCGACAGCGGCGTGACGCGTGCGTGCCCGCGCGGTGACACACCGGCGATGTCACCGCGCCGTCACGCGCGGCAACCACCATGCGGCCGCTTTTCCCCTTCTTTCACCCGCTTCCTCATTGCCGACGGAGACCGCCTTGAACGACTTCTTCAAGACCCTGGAGATCCAGCGCTGGGACGACCACCGCTACTACCACCACAGCCGCATCAACCAGTCGCTGCATTTGGTGAGCGCGATCAGCTTCGTGGTCGCGTACGTGATGCTGTGGTTCGATCCCGTGATTTCCGCGCTGATCGCCTGGCTGGTCTCCATGACCTCGCGCCAGGCCGGCCATTTCTTTTTCGAGCCCAAGGGCTACGACCACGTGAACCAGGCCACGCACGAGCACAAGGAAGAGATCAAGGTGGGCTACAACCTGCAGCGCAAGGTGGTGCTCATGAGCCTGTGGGCGCTGGTGCCGGTGCTGGTCTGGATCGACCCGACGGTGATGGGCCTGTTCGAGGCGCACCAGGACCACTGGGGCTATACGCGCCACGTGGGCACGCTGTGGCTGGGGCTGGGCATCGGTGGCCTGCTGTTCCGCACCATCCACCTGTTCTTCCTGCAGGACATCCAGACGGGCCTGGTGTGGGCCACCAAGATCCTCACCGACCCGTTCCACGACATCAAGCTGTACCACAAGGCGCCGCTGTACCTGATGAAGGGCCAGCTCATCGACCCGGGCGTCGGGCGCCGCTGACTTCCTGTGAGGGGCGGGTGTTCGCTGCCTTGCGCCCGAACGCCTCGCACGGGCCCGGGGCCGCTGAGCGCTCAACCCTTCTGGCGCAACATCGCCGACAGGGTTTCCCTGCGCAGCTGCTTGCCGATCGCCTGGGCGTCCACGCCCGCGGGCAGCGTCCACCAGCCGGCGGCTTGCATGTCCCGGCCCGCCGCCACGCAACGCCGCACCACCTCATCGAAGGCCGCGTCGTCGAAGTTCAGCGCGAAGATGAACCGCCCCGTGCCCACCCAGCTCAAGGCCAGGCCATGCCAGCGCAGGTAGTACTGGAACATCCAGTGGTAGCGGCCCGGCTGCGTGTAGTCCAAGGTCCACACGCTGTGCAGATTCGCCGCGCGCACCGGCAGTCCGGCGTCGGCCATGGTGGCGTTGAAGCGCTCGCGGCGCGCGTTCCAGCGTTCGTCGCTGCCGGCGTACATCGCTCGCAGCTCGGGCGTTTCCAGGCGACGCAGGAAGGCGTGCATGCCGCCCATCACGTGCGGGTGCGCGTTGAACGTGCCGCGCGCGAAGCACAGGTCGGCGGGGCGCTCGGCGCGGAAGCGCTTCATCAGATCGGCGCGGCCGCAGACCACGCCCACCGGATAACCACCCGCGACCGACTTGCCGTAGGTCACCAGGTCGGCCTTCACGCCGAAGTACGCCTGAGCGCCGCCGGGCGCCAGGCGAAAGCCCAGGAACACCTCGTCAAAGATCAGCACGATGCCGCGTTCGGTGCAGACCTCGCGCAGCCGCTGGAGCCAACGCGTGTAAGCCTCGCGGTCATAGCCCGCGTGGCGCAGGCCGGTCATCAGCGTGGAGTCGCCCGGCGCGTTGCGGTTCGGGTGCAGGGCCTGCAAGGGGTTGATGAGCACGCAGGCGATGTCGCGGCGCGTGCGCAGCACCCGCAGGCTCTTGTCGTCCATGTCCTTGAGCGTGTAGGTTTCGCGCGGCGGCATGGGGTTGCCGGGGCCGGGCTGCACGTCCTCCCACCAGCCGTGGTAAGCGCCGCAGAAGCGCACCAGGTGCGTCTTGCGCGTGTGGTAGCGCGCCAGGCGAACGGCCTGCATCACGGCCTCGGTGCCGCTCATGTGGAAGGACACCTGGTCCTGGCCCGAGATCGCCTTCAGGCGCGCGATGTTGTCCGCCACCACCGGGTGGTAGGCGCCCAGCACCGGGCCCAGTTCGAGGCCGATGGTCGCACCCTCTTCCATGCAGGCCTTGTAGAAGTCCACGCCGAAGACGTTGACGCCGTAGGAGCCCGTGAGGTCGAGGAAGCGGTTGCCATCGAGGTCCTCCACCTCCAGGCCATCGGCCGATCGCACGAAGGCGCCGACCTTCAGGCGCTCGCGCAGGTAGGGGCTGAAGGGAAAGGGCACGCGGTAGGCGCCGGTGAGCTGCAGGTCGGCCAGTCCCTCGCGCGCGTCGGCGGTCAGGGCGAGCGAGCGTTCGTAGCGCTGGGCGTAGCCCGCGCACAGGGCGTCGAAGGCCGCGCGGCGCCGCGCGGCCAGCGCGTCGTCGGCGCCGTCGGCCTGGAAGAAGCGGCGCTCGTCGAAGGCGTAGCCCGGCAACCAGCCCGCCAGGCGCTTGGCCCAGCGCGAGTGGCCCGCCAGCGAGCGGTGCTTGGCGCGCGAGAGCTCGAGGCGCTGTTTCAGGTACGGCAAGGCCAGCAGGAGCGAACCGGCTGGCAAGGCATAAGGCAGAAGGGACATGGCGTTCGGGGCGTCGTGGTGTTCCCGCTCTTGTATGGCCCCCGGATGACCCAACGATGAAAGCCCTGCGACAGAATCCCCACGGCCTTGTGCAACGCCAGCTGCGCCGCCTCGCGCTCAGCGAAGACCTGAACTTCCTGCTCACCAACCGCGTGCCGCGCCTGGCGCTCACGCGCTTCATGGGCTGGTTCAGCCGGATCCGACAGCCCCTGGTGCGCGACGCGTCCATGGCGGTGTGGAAGGCCTTCACCGACCTCGACCTGAGCGACGCGAAGAAGCCGCGCTTCGACAGCCTGCACGACTGCTTCACGCGCGAGCTGCGCGAGGGTGCGCGGCCCGTCGACACCACCCCGTCGGTGCTGGTCAGCCCCTGCGACGCCATCGTCGGCGCCAGCGGGCGCATTGGCGAAGACCCCTGCGCCCAGGTGTTCCAGGCCAAGGGCTTTCCGTACGCGCTCACCGACCTGCTCGGCGATTCGCCGCGCGCGCAGGCGGCCATCGCCACCCTGCGCGGCGGCCAGTTCGTGACGCTGCGCCTGACCTCGGCCATGTACCACCGCTTCCACGCCCCCGAGGCGCTCACGCTGGAGCACGTGACGCACTTCAGCGGCGACACCTGGAACGTGAACCCCATCGCCCTCAAGCGCGTGGAGCGCCTGTTCTGCCGCAACGAGCGCGCGGCGCTGTTCACCCGCCTGGCCGACGGCACGCCGCTGCTGCTGGTGCCCGTGGCCGCCATCCTGGTGGCCAGCCTGCGCCTGCGCGCCCTGCCGCTGCCGCTCAACACGCGCTACCGCGGCCCCGACGAGCTGCCCTGCGACACGGCCTATGCGCGCGGCGAGGAGATGGGCCACTTCGAACACGGCTCCACCATCGTCGTGCTGGCGCCGCCGGGCTTCACGCTCGCGCCCGGGGTCGCGCCGGGCGCGTCCATCTGCATGGGCCGGCCGCTGCTGGCGCGGCCAGCCTGAGCGCCCCCAGCCCCTGTCATGCGCCCGTCACGCCAGCCACGGACGATGGCGCGCAACCCAGCCAGCCAGCACGACGCGGTTGGCACGACGAAGAACGATGGCGGGGTGATCGGCGCCTGAAGCCGCTCGCCATCGCACCCTGCGGGCCCTCCGGTCATCTGACCGGAGGGCCTTTTTTTGGCCAGCCCCGGGCTCAGCGCAGCAGCGCCTCGGCCATCGCCCGGTAGGTGTCCAGCGGCGGCACCTCGCGCGCCGGCCGCTTGGCCGCGTCGTCCCAGCGGCGCAGGCGCAGCGCGTCCTGCGCGTGGGCCAGGCGGTCGAAGGCCTCGCAGCCCGCGGCGTCCAGCGGACCGCCCTGCAGCGCCAGGCTGCGGCGCGAATCGTCCGACAGGGCCCGAAGGTAGCGCGGATCGGCGCACAGGCGCCGCTTGGCCATCACGTGCAGCCCGACCGGCCCGCTCACGGCGGGGCCGAACAGGCGCCCCAGCGCGTCGGCGGCGATCGCTTCGTGGCGGTCGTCGACGCCGGCGGCGCTGGGCGTGCCCGCCACGCCATGGATCAGGTGGCCGACGTCGTGCAACAGCGCGGCGACCACCAGGGCCTCGCCCGCGCCGCCGCGGCGCGCCAGATCGGCGGTCTGAAGGGCGTGCTCCAGATGGGTCACGGGTTCGCCGGTGTAGCGCTCGTGGCCGCGCGCGGCCAACAGCGCCCAGAGTGAGTCGAAGGAGGGGTTCATGCGGGTGGAACTGTCAACGGGCTTTCATTGTGTGCAATCAACATGACGCCCCGACGTCCATTCGAAGCATCCCCTTCGCCTTTCCCGTGACCGACAAGCGTTTCGACCTGATCGTGGTGGGCAGCGGCATCGCCGGCCTCGCCCATGCCTGGATGGGGCTGCGCCGCGGCCTGCGCGTGGCGCTGATCGAGCGCGACCACCGCTGCGTGGGCGCCTCCATCCGCAACTTCGGCTTCGTCACCGTGACCGGCCAGCGCGCCGGCGACACCTGGCGGCGCGCGCGGCGCTCGCGCGACCTCTGGGCCGAGCTGGCGCCCCAGGCGGGCATCCCGGTGGTGCACCAGGGCCTGTGGGTGGTGGCCCAGCGCGCGCGGGCGCTGGACGTGCTGGCCGAGTTCGCCGGCACCGAGATGGGCGAGGCCTGTGAACTGCACCGCGGCGAGGCCTGGGGCGGGCGCATGCCTTCGCTCAAGTCCCGCGGTGCAGCGGGCGCGCTGTACAGCCCACACGAGCTGCGCGTCGAGTCGCGCGAGGCCATCCCCGCCCTCGCGCGCTGGCTGCAGGGGCAGGGCGTGTGCTTCTTCTGGGGGCAGGAGGTTCTGGGCATCGAGGGGTCCACGGTGCACGGCGCGCAAGGCCAGTGGACGGCCGAGCGCATCGTGGTCTGTCCCGGCACCGAACTCAATGGCGTAGCGCGGCGCCTGCTGCCCGACCACGCACTGGGGCTCACGCGTCTGCAGATGCTGCGCGTGCGCCCACCGGCCGGCTGGCGGCTGGGCGCGGCGGTGATGAGCGACCTCAGCCTGGTGCGCTACCACGGCTACGCCGACCTCGCCAGTTCGGCGCCACTGCGGGAGCAACTGCGCGCCGAATGCAGCCAAAGCCTGGACGACGGCATCCACCTGATCGCCGTGCAGAGCGCCGACGGAACACTGGTGGTGGGCGATTCCCACCACCCGCACGCCACGCCCGAGCCCTTCGCCAGCGAGGCGGTGGACGATCGCATCCTGGGCCACCTGCACGAGGTGGTCGGGCTGGGCCGCTGTGAGGTGGTGGAGCGCTGGACCGGTGTCTACCCGACGGGCCACGGCGCCGACGCGCTCATCCACGCGCCGGCCGACCACCTTCGCCTGGTGCTGGTGACCAGCGGCACCGGCGCCAGCACCTCGTTCGGCATCGCCGAGGACGTGTTCGCGGGCTGGTAGGGGAACCGGCCCAACGCCGGGCCGGGCCAGGCATCGGCCAGCCCAGCGCGAACGCCCGAGCAACCAGGCCGCCTCGACGGCCTGGTTGCTGGCCTATTCGATGGGCGTGAGCTTGGCCACGCTCAGCGCCAGCCACTTGGTGCCGTGGCGCGGGAAGTTCACCTGCGCGCGCGCGTCATCGCCCGCGCCCTCCACCGCGAGCACCTTGCCCTCGCCGAACTTGTTGTGGAACACCGCCATGCCGCTCTTGATCGGCGTGCCGCGATCGGGTTCGGGCGCGGGCGCGCTGGCGGCCTTCCAGGCCGGCGACCACGCCGGCTGCGGCACCGGGGTGCCCAGCGCGCGGTGGCCACCCCAGCCCGCGCTGCCCGTGCCGCCCCAGCCCGAAGGCTGCGGCGGCGTCAGCCACTTCAGGCAGTGCTCGGGCAATTCATCGAAGAAACGGCTCTTGAGGTTGTAGCGCGTCTGGCCGTGCAGCAGCCGCGTCTGCGAATGGCTCAGGTACAGGCGCTGGCGCGCGCGCGTGATCGCCACGTACATCAGGCGGCGCTCCTCTTCCAGGCCGTCGCGGTCGCTCATGGCGTTCTCGTGCGGGAACAGGCCTTCCTCCAGGCCGACGATGAAGACACAGTCGAACTCCAGGCCCTTGGCGGCGTGCACGGTCATGAGCTGCACCGCGTCCTGTCCGGCCTGGGCCTGGTTGTCGCCCGATTCGAGCGCGGCGTGCGACAGGAAGGCGGCGAGCGGGCTCAGGGTCTCGCCGGTGTCGGCGTCGGGGGCCAGGGGCTCGTCGAGCACGGGGGCGTTCAGGTCCAGGCCCTGGCTGGCCGGGCTTTGCGTCAGCGCCACGGCCTCGCGGCCGAAGCCTTCCTGCATCACGAAGCTCTCGGCCGCGTTGACCAGTTCCTCCAGGTTCTCCACGCGCTCCTGGCCTTCGCGCTCCTGGCGGTAGTGCTCCACCAGGCCGCTGTGCTCCAGCACCAGCTCGACGATGCCCTTGAGGTGGCTGCCCTCGCTGCGCTCGCGCATCACGTCGATCTTGGCGACGAAGCCCGCGATGGCCGTGCCCGCGCGCCCGGTGACCGCGCTCACCGCGTCGTGCAGCGAACAGCCGGCCGCGCGCGCCACGTCCTGCAGCTGCTCCACGCTGCGCGCGCCGATGCCGCGCGGCGGGAAGTTGAGCACGCGCAGGAAGCTGGTGTCGTCGCGCGGGTTCTCGATCAGGCGCAGGTAGGCCAGGGCGTGCTTGATCTCGGCACGCTCGAAGAAGCGCAGGCCGCCATACACGCGGTAGGGCAGGCCGGCGTTGAACAGCGCGGTCTCGATCACGCGGCTCTGCGCGTTGCTGCGGTAGAGGATGGCGATCTCGCTGCGCGGCGTTTCCTCGCGCACCAGGGACTTGATCTCGTCGACCACCCACTGCGCCTCGATGAAATCGCTGGGCGACTCGTTGATGCGCACCGGCTCGCCCGCGCCCGCGTCGGTGCGCAGGTTCTTGCCGAGGCGGCGCTGGTTGTGGCCGATGAGGTGGTTCGCGGCGTCCAGGATGTTGCTGACGCTGCGGTAGTTCTGCTCAAGCTTGATCTGGTGCTGCACGCGGTACTCGCGCACGAAGTCGGCCATGTTGCCCACGCGCGCGCCGCGGAAGGCGTAGATGCTCTGGTCGTCATCGCCCACAGCGAACACCGCGTTGCCCACGGCCACGTCCAGGCCTTCCATGGGGGGGGGCGAGAACAGCTTGATCCAGGCGTACTGCAGCCTGTTGGTGTCCTGGAACTCGTCGATCAGGATGTGGCGGAAGCGCCGCTGGTAGTGCGCGCGGATGGCGTCCTGGTCGCGCAGCAGCTCGTAGCTTCGCAGCATCAGCTCGCCGAAATCGACCACGCCTTCGCGCTGGCATTGCTCCTCGTACAGCGCGTAGAGCTCGACCTTCTTGCGCGTCTCTTCGTCGCGCGCGGGCACGTCGCGCGGGCGCTGGCCGTCTTCCTTGCAACCGGCGATGAAGTACTGCAGCTGCTTGGGCGGGAAGCGCTCGTCGTCGACATTGAACTGCTTGCACAGGCGCTTGATGGCCGAGAGCTGGTCCTGGGTGTCCAGGATCTGGAAGGTGGCCGGCAGGCCCGCGAGCTGGTGGTGCGCGCGCAGCAAGCGGTTGCACAGGCCGTGGAAGGTGCCGATCCACATGCCGCGCACGTTCACCGGCAGCAGGGCCGACAGGCGCGTGACCATTTCCTTCGCCGCCTTGTTGGTGAAGGTCACGGCCAGCACACCGCCCGGCCCCACCTGGCCCGTTTGCAGCAGCCAGGCGATGCGCGTGGTGAGCACGCGCGTTTTGCCCGAACCGGCGCCCGCGAGGATGAGCGCGTGTTCGGCGGGCAGGGTGACGGCGGCGGCCTGCTCGGCATTGAGGCCGGCGACCAGCGGCGAGGGATTCGGGGCGGTGTCCAGGGGCATCGAGGGATTGTAGAAAGCGCCCGCGCGGTGGCCGGTCCATACGTGGGGGCATATGGACCCCATACCGGGCGGGGGACGGGCCATCGGTCTAGAATCGCGCACCGGGCCCAAGATTCTTGCGCCCGGTTTCTTTTTGCCCGCCGCGGCAAGAGAACCGGCCAGGCCAAGCGCTCATCTGTTCGACAACAGCTTTCTGGAGCTTGGTTTCAATGGAAATTTTCGACTACGACAACATCCTGCTGCTGCCGCGCAAGTGCCGCGTGGAAAGCCGCTCGGAGTGCGACGCCGGCGTGGAGCTCGGCGGGCGGCGTTTCCGCCTGCCGGTGGTGCCCGCCAACATGAAGACGGTGGTCAACGAGTCCATCTGCACCTGGCTGGCGCAGAACGGCTACTTCTACGTCATGCACCGCTTCGACCTGGACAACGTGGCCTTCGTGCGCGAGATGCAGGCCAAGGGCAGCTTCGCCTCCATCTCGCTGGGCGTGAAGGCGCCAGACTACGCCACGGTGGACACCCTGGTGGCCCAGGGCCTGTGCCCCGAGTACATCACCATCGACATCGCGCACGGCCACGCCGACAGCGTGAAGAAGATGATCGGCTACCTGAAGGAAAAGCTGCCCAAGGCCTTCGTGATCGCGGGCAACGTGGGCACGCCGGAGGCGGTGATCGACCTGGAGAACTGGGGCGCCGACGCGACCAAGGTGGGCATCGGCCCCGGCAAGGTCTGCATCACCAAGCTCAAGACCGGCTTCGGCACCGGCGGCTGGCAGCTCAGCGCGCTCAAGTGGTGCGCGCGCGTGGCCACCAAGCCCATCATCGCGGACGGCGGCATCCGCTGCCACGGCGACATCGCCAAGAGCGTGCGCTTCGGCGCCAGCATGGTGATGATCGGCTCGCTGTTCGCCGGACACGAGGAATCACCGGGCCAGACGGTGGAAGTCGACGGCGTGCTCTACAAGGAGTACTACGGCTCGGCCAGCGACTTCAACAAGGGCGAGTACAAGCACGTGGAAGGCAAGCGCATCCTGGAGCCGATCAAGGGCCCGCTCGCGCACACGCTGATCGAGATGGAGCAGGACGTGCAAAGCTCCATCAGCTACGCCGGCGGCACCAAGCTGCTGGACATCCGCAAGGTGAACTACGTCATCCTGGGCGGGGACAACGCGGGCGAGCACCTCTTGATGTAGTTCGTGCCCCACCCCCGCCGCGCTTCGCGCGTCCCCCTCGACGGAGTGGCGCCCGCGGCCCGGCAAAGCCGGTTCCGCGGCAGCTCGGGGGCGATGCGCCTCACACGCCCAGCAAGTGGCGCGCGAGCGTGTGCAGGCGGTGGTCTGGCGCGACCAGCGCGTCCAGCGCGCTGAAGTGGTTCAGGCCGGGCAGTGCCTCGCACACCGGCACCACCTCGGCGCCCCAGGCCTCGCGGATGAGGTGGTTCTGGCGGTGGTACTCGCCGCTTTCCTGGCCACCGACCACGGCCACCAGCTCGCCGCGCCCCTGCCGCAGCCCGGGCGAGGGCAGGCGCGCCGGGCTGGCCTTGCGCACCTGGTCCGGCGTGAGCTTCAGCGAGGACTGCAAGGACGGCGCCAGGCGCAGCGGCTCCAGATCGAACAGGCCGGACACCGACAGCGCATTGCGCACCAGTGCGGCGGGCAGGTCGGCGCCCACCTGGGGCCAGCGGCAGGCCAGCATCATGGCCGCCAGCTGACCGCCCGCCGAATGCCCCGCCACCGTGATACGGCTCGGGTCACCCCCGTGCACCGCGATGTGGCGGTGCGTCCAGGCGAGGGCCTGCGCCATCTGCAGCGTGATGCCCGGGACGGTGGTGGCCGGGCACAGCGCGTAGTTCGGCATCACCACGCACACGCCCAGGCGCTGGAACAGTGGCGCCAGGAAGGAGTGGTCGGACTTGTCCAGGGCGCGCCAGTAGCCGCCGTGGATGAAGAACAGCACCGGCGCGGCGCCGCCGGCGCCCCCCTGGGCCGGAAAGACGTCCAGCTGTTCGGCGGGCCCGTGCCCATAGCGCAGATCGATCAGCGCCCCACCCCGCTCGCGCACCTGCTTCGAGTCCCGGGCCCAGCGCTCGAAGTACGCCGGGTGCTCGGGCACCCGGGCGCGGTTGTTGTATTCGCGGTCCAGCCAGGCCGGGTCTCGGGGGAAGGGCGATTGCATGGCGGGCGATTGTGTCATGGGGGCTTGGGGTATTCCCTCTGGGGACGCTGGCGCCGGCACCGCCTGGGGTATGCTGCGCGAATTCCGTATACAGAATTCGCACCACACGCCCGCCCCCATGACCGCGCAGTTGTTCAGGATCGAATCGACGCCCGATCTGGCCGACCAGGTCTACCGGGCCTTGCTCGACGCGATCAGCTCGGGCGCGCTGCGGCCGGGCCAGCGCATCCGCCAGGAAGAGCTGGCCGAGCGCTTCGCGGTGTCGCGCCAGCCGGTGATGCAGGCCCTGCGCCTGCTGCGCAAGGACGGTTTCGTGCAGGACGCGCCCCAGACCAGCGGCGACCCCGGCCGCGTGCGCGGCCTGCAGGTGACGCCGTTGGACGGGCGCTGGATCGCCCAGGTCTACCAGGTGCGCGTGGCGCTGGACCGCCTGGCCGTGCGACTGGCCGCCCAGCAGCGCACCGTCATCGACCCGGCCGTGCTCAAGGCCGGGCGCGCCGCCGAGCGCCGTGACGACGTGAAGGCCCTGATCGACACCGACCTGGCCTTCCACACCGCCATCTACCGCGCCGCCGGCAACCCGCTGATTGAGCAGAGCGCGCTGCTGCACTGGCAGCACATCCGCCGCGCCATGGGCCTGGCGCTGCAGCTGGAGCACCTGCGCGAGCCCGTGTGGGACGAACACGAGGCCATTGCCCGCGCCATCGCCCAGGGCGACGCGGACGGGGCCGAATCGCTCATCGCCGAACACGCCGAAAATGCCTGCGGCACCCTGGCCGAGCAGATCGCCCACGCCTCGGCCGAACCCGCCGAGGACGACACCGTTCAACTCCGTGGTCCCCAGCTATCTCGATAGCCGGTCCACTTGCGCGGTCCTCGGCGCGAGCCGGGGACCGCGATTTTTTTTGCCCGAACACCGCCTCCGCGCCCTGCCCTGAAGGGACACGCACCGTGACCGACTCCCCCGCCGCCCCGGCAACCACTCCCTCCCACGCCGTCGCCATGCTCGGCATCGGCCTGATGGGCTTCCCCATGGGCCGGCGCCTGTGCGAAGCCGGCTGCGCCGTGGGCGCCTGGAACCGCTCGCGCACCAAGGCCGAGCGTCTCGCGCCCTTGGGTGCGCGCGTGGCCGACACGGCCGCCGACGCCGTGCGAGGCGCCGACATCGTCATCACCATGCTCGAAAACGGCGAGGTGGTGGAGGACGTGCTGTTCCGCCAGGGCGTGGCCGAGGCCCTGCCCCGTGGCAGCCTGGTGATCGACATGTCGTCGATCCAGCCGCGCCAGGCGCGCGACCACGCGGCCCGCCTGGCCGCGCTGGGCGTGCACCACCTGGACGCGCCGGTCTCGGGCGGCACCGTGGGCGCCGAGGCCGGCACCCTGGCCATCATGGCCGGCGGCAAACCGGCCGACGTGGAGCGCGCGCGCGCCGTGCTGGAGGTGCTGGGCCGCGTCACGCACGTGGGCCCGCACGGCTCGGGCCAGCTCGCCAAGCTGGCCAACCAGATGATCGTGGGCATCACCATCGGCGCCGTGGCCGAGGCGCTGCTGCTGTGCGAGAAGGGCGGCGCCGACATGGCCAAGGTGCGCCAGGCCATCACCGGCGGTTTCGCCGACAGCCGCATCCTGCAGGTGCACGGCCAGCGCATGGTGGAGCGCGACTTCGGCAAGCGCGCCGCGATGGCGGTGCAGCTGAAGGACATGCGCAACGCGCTCGGCACGGCGAAAGAGATCGGCTTCGAGGCGCCCATCACCGCGCTGTTCGAGCGCCTGTTCGCCGAGGCGGCGGACCACGGCCTGTCCGACCTCGACCACTCCGCGCTGTTCGTGGAACTCGCCAGCCGCAACGGAATGGCCTGACAAAAGATTCGCTAGAATGCGCGATTCGTGGGGACGTAGCTCAGCTGGGAGAGCGTCGCGTTCGCAATGCGAAGGTCGGGAGTTCGATCCTCCTCGTCTCCACCACAAAACTGAAAAAGGCCTTGCTCCGCAAGGCCTTTTTTCTTGTCAGGGTGGCAGCCCGCGCTGCGCCGCGTTTTCCGCCTCGATCGCGCGCTGGAAGTGGGCCAGGCCCAATTCGTTGAGCACCTTCTTGAAGCGCCCGGCCACCTCGGGCGCCAGTTGCGCGAGACGCGCGCACACCCGCCGCGCCGAGGCGTCGAGCGCGTCGTCGGCCACCACCTGCCACACCAGGCCCCAGGCCTGGGCCTGCGCGGCGCCGATCGGCTCGCCAAGCAGCATCAACCCCTTGGCGCGCGCCAGCCCCACGGCCGCGGGCAGCGTGGCCGTGAGACCGCCGGTGACGAACACGCCCAGCGAGGCCTCGGGCAGCTTGAACCGCGCGCCCTCGGCGGCGATCACCACGTCGGCGTCGAGCGCCCACTCCAGGCCCGCACCAACAGCCCAGCCCTGCACGGCGGCCACCACCGGCTTGGGCAGGGACACCAGGGCCTGCGCCACGGCCTGCACCAGCCTCAGGTCGTCCTCCGTCGGCGGCGCGCCCATGTCGCGCCCCGCGCAGAACGCCGGTCCGGCGCCCCGCAGCAGCAGCACGCGCACCGTGTCGTCGCGCTCGGCCAGCGCGATCGCCGCCAGCAGCGCGCGCGCGAGGTCGTTGTCGATGGCGTTGCGTTTCTCGGGGCGGTTGAGCGTGAGCGCCATGACGCCGTCGTGGACCTCGACCAGGAGCGTGGCTGGGTTCATGCGGGCTCGACTCCAAAGTGGTGAAGCACATTGCGCAGCAAGGCACCGAACGCCTCATCGGCCCCCAGCACCCAGCTGGCCCCCACGGCCCCGGCATTGAACACGCGGCCGCCCTGGGGGCGCTCCCAGTAGACCATCTCGGCGGACAGGCCGTCGAGCGACTGCGTGGCGCCCTCGAAGAAGTCGAGGTAGGCGTCCAGCCGGCCCGGCACGCGGCGCACGCCTTCGGCGAGCACCTGCAGGCCGGGATGATCGCGCGGCAGCTCGGCGCCCCGCGGGATGTGGTGGGTCATGCGGCGCAGCGTGGCGATGCTCAGGTCCCACTCGTGGCCGATGGCGCGTGGCAGGGCGCCGCCGGGCCCGTGGCCGAAGCTGTCGCCGGCGCGCAGGCCGGTCTCGTGCGGCCGGTGGAACAGGAAGTGGCCGGCGTCGCGCACGCGGTAGACACCAAAATCCGCGGCGTCGGCGAAGGCCCAGCCCGCGGTTTCCAGACCGATCAGATCGCTGCACGAGCGGTCGTTGAAGCGCCAGAGCCCGCCGCGCTCGCCGTCCTGGCTGTGGTATTGCTCGCCGTGCACGCCGCCGGGCGCCGCGTGTTTGTCCAGCGCCGCCTCGTGGTCGTCGGCGGGCGTCAGCGTTTTGCGCTGCTCCATCACCGTGGCGTCTTCGTCGAAGCTCACGCGCCAGTACAGGGAGTTGCCCGACAGCACCACCGCGCTGCCGCCCCCGCGCAGGTAGGCGTCCAGCCCCTCGAAGGCCGGCGCCGACCAGTACTCGCTGTGGCCGTTGATGACCACGCTGCGGTAGCGGCGCAGCAGGCCGGGGTCGCGGTGCAGGTCGAGGTCGCTCACCACGTCGTACGCGTAGCCCTGCGCGTCGAGCCAGCGGTGCAGGCAGCGCTCCAGGCGCGGGCCCTGGCTGAAGCCGCTGCCTTCGGGCGCGTAGAAGGCGTCGGGCGCGGCGTTGGGCCAGGGCAGGCGCAGGCCGGCGTAGTAGGTGGGCTGGCCCTTGCGGTGGGGCGTGTAGTGGTTGTACTCGGGGGCGTCGGGGTGGCTGTTGGGCAGCGGCGCGGCGCGGCGTGGCCAGTGCGCCGGGCCCGACACGTTGTGCGCGAACGGCGAGGCGGCGTAGGCGCGCCAGCTGTTGGTCGCGCACAGCACCAGCAGCGGCGCGGGCGCGGCATCGGCGGCTGGCCGCACGACGACGCTCACGTCGTAGCGCACGGGCCGGCCGTCCACTTCGCATTCGAAGCGGCCCACGTGGATGCCGGGCTTCGCCCCGCGCGGCACCGTCACGCGGTGCGATTCGGCCCAGCGGCAATCCACGAGGTCGTCGCTCGCCAAGCGAAGGCCGTGGCCACGCAGGCGGTCGCTGGCGGCGGCGTACTCGCCTTCGCGGCGCGAAAAGCGCGGCACCCGCGCGGGGTCGAAGGCCGGGCCGACGATCATCCAGGTGCCGTGGTTGATGAGGCGGCCGTGGCGGCCCTGCCCGCTGGCGTCGGCGATGCGCTCGCCGCGCTGCTCGCTCAAGGGCCAGCAGGCCAGCAGGCCGGGGCCTTGCGCGGCCTGCTGGCCGCGCTGCGCGCAGCGCTGGGCGATCTCGGCGGCGCCGAGCGCGCGGCCGTAGAGCGCCGGCATCACGAGGTCCGCGTCCAGAAAGTGCGTGGCCACGCCCCCCGCCGACGCTGCGCCCAGGCGCAGCGCAGCGCGGCCCGGCCGACCTGGGCCCGCCGCGCCCTGCGCCACCCGGCGGCCGTCGATCCACAGCGACAGGTGGCCCTGGTGCAGCACGGCCACCAGGTGCGCCCAACGGCGCGGCGCCAGGACCGGCCCGCTGAGCCGCGAACGCCCCAGCCGCAGCACGAGCGTGCCGTCGGCCTCGATGAACAGGCCGACGCCTTCGTCGGCGACCTCGTCGTCGCATTGCGCGATCACGGCCTGGCGCTCGCCGAAGCCCCAGGGCATGAGCCAGCACTCCAGGGTGAGCGCCTCGAGCGCGCCCTCGGGCAGACCGCGCTCGATGTGCACGTAGGAGCCGGGGTGGATGGCCTGGACCCGCGCCGGGTGCTCACCCCCGGCGTGCAGCACCGGGTCGCGCGAGGCGTCGTCGGCGTCGGGCCCCAGCGCACAGAAGGAAAAGCGGTAGGGCACCGAACTGCTCACGTGAAAGCCGATGGCCTCGCCGGCCGCCACGCTGACGGCGCTGGCATAGGCGTGCAGGCCGGGCAACGCGATGGCCCGGTGCGGCGGGATGCCCGCGCTCAAGCGAGGCCCCGCCCGCGCACCTCGTCGTGCAGGTCGGCCAACGCGCGCTCCAGCAACTCCACCAGCAGGTCGAGTTCGGCGTCGCTGGCGGTCAGCGGCGGCGTGATCATCTGGAAGTCGCCGAACTCGCCGCGGTTGGCGCGCCGGTTGTAGAGCGCAATGCCATGGCGCAGACCGTGCTCCGTGAGGCGCGCGGGGGCGTTGAAGTCCACCGGCAGCGCCCGGCGGCTGGCCTTGTCCGCCACCAGCTCGATCGCGCCCAGCAGCCCGAGGCCGCGCACGTCGCCCACCAGCGGGGAGCGCGCCGCCAGCGCATGCAGCCGGTCCTTCAGGTAGGCGCCCGCGGCCTGCGCGCGCGCCACCAGGTCCTGGCGCACCACCTCGTCAAGCACCGCGTTGGCCACGGCGCAGGACAGTGGGTTGGTGAAATAGGTGTGGCCGTGCACGAAGCCGCCACTCGCGGCGACCGCGTCGACGATGCGCTCGGGCGCGAGCACCGCGCCAAGCGGTGTGTAGCCCGCGGCCAGGCCCTTGGCCAGCGTGACCAGGTCGGGCCGCGCGTCGGGCCAGTGGTGCGCGGCCAGGAAGCGGCCGGTGCGGCCGGCGCCCGACATGATCTCGTCGAACACCAGCAGCACGCCGTGGCGGTCGCAGATCTCGCGCACGGCGCGGAAGTAGGCCGGCGAGGAGACCACCGCGCCGGTGGACAGGCCGCCGATGGGCTCCAGGATGAAGGCGAGCACGCTGTCGGCGCCTTCGCGCACGATGGTGTCTTCCAACGCTTGCGCGCAGGCCGCCTCGAAAGACTCGACGCTGTGGCCGTCCGGCACGCGGTAGGACAGCGGCGCCGCCACCTTGGGTTGGGCGCGCAGCATCGGGCCGTAGAGCGCGTGCGCGCTGGCGTCGCCGGTGACGGTGAGCGCGCCCAGCGTGGCGCCGTGGTAGCTGGGGTTGCGCGAGATCACTTTCCAGCGCCCGGGCTGGCCGCTGACCACCGCGTACTGGCGCGCGAGCTTGAGCGCCGACTCGTTGGCCTCCGAGCCCCCCGAGACGAAAAACGCGCGGTCCAGGCCCGGGCCCGCGAGCGCGCACACGCGGTCGGCCAGCGCAATGCTGTCTTCGCTCTCGAAGAAGCGCGGGTAGGCGAAGGTGACCTTGCGCGCCTGCGCCTGCATGGCCTGCAGCACCGCAGGGTTGCCATGGCCGATGTTGGTGACCACGGCGCCCGAGGTGGCGTCGAGGTAGCGGCGGCCATCCTCGTCCCACAGGAACACCCCTTCGGCGCGCGCCACGCGCGGCGGGCGCGGTGTGCCCTTGGGCGCGTAGAAGCCGAGAACCGATCCGCCCGCCGGCGTGTCGCCCACCCTGCGGCGGGCCGTCGCTGTCTGCATGTTCACCTCGGCGTCAGTCCGCGGTGAAGCCCGAGGCCTTGACCACCGGCGCCCATTGCGCGAGGTCGCTGGCCAGCAGCTGGCCGAGTTCGGCGGGGCTGCTGGGGTTGGCCTCCATGCCCAGCTTGAGCAGGCGTTCCTGGATGTCGGGCGTGGCGAGCACCTTGCGCGTCGCGGCATTGAGCCGCTCCACCAGCGCCGCTGGCGTGCCGGCCGGCGCCAGCAGCGCGGTCCACTCCAGCGTGTCGAAGCCGGCGATGCCGAGCTCCTTCAGCGTGGGCACGGTGGGCAACAGCTGCGCGCGCTTGGCGCCGTTCACCGCCAGCACGCGCAGCTTGCCGGCCTGGTGGTGCGGCGCGACGTCGAGGATGGGCAGGATGCCGGCCTGGATCTGGCCGCCCAGCAGGTCCTGCACCAGCGGCGCGGCGCCCTTGTAGGGAATGGCCTGCAGGTCGACCTTGTTGTCCTGGCCGAGCCGGTAGCCGAGGAAGTGCGACACGCTGCCGGCCGCGGGCACGCCGAAGTTGCCGGCCTGCGGGTTCTTGCGCGCCAGGTCCAGCCACTGGGCGATCGAGGTCGCGGGCACGCCGCTGGGCACCGACAGGGCCTCGAAGAAGCTGGTGAGCCGCACCACGGGCGCGAAGTCCTCGGCGGGCTTGTACTTCGCCCCCTTGGTGGTGAGCGGGAGCATCACCATCATGTGGCTGTTGGCGACCAGGATGGTGTTGCCATCGGGCGCCGACGCGCGCACGTATTCGGCCGCGATCTGCCCGCCCGCGCCGGGGCGGTTGTCCACGATGATGGCCGTGCCGAGCTCGTCCTTGAGCTTCTCCGCGACCATGCGCGCGAGCGCATCGGAGGAGCCACCGGCCGTGTAGCCGACGACCAGGCGCAGTGGCGCCTTGGCGGCCTGCGCGTGGCCGATCGCGGGCAGCGCGGCCAGCGCCGTCAGGGCGGAGCAAAGAAGGAACCGGGACAGTTTCATGGGCGGACCTGTGGGGTGGGAAATGGGTCCGCGCAGTATTTGGCAAAGGCCCGCGGCCGAGTAGTATGCCGACCCCGATAAGCTTGATACGCCACACGTATGACGGCCAAACTCGATCGCCTGCAGCTCATCACCACCTTCCTGGCCGTGGCCGAGCGGCGCAGCCTGTCGGCCGCCGCGCGCGCGCTGGGCACCACGCAGCCCACCGTGAGCCGGCGTCTGCGCGACCTGGAACAGCTGCTCAACGCGCGCCTGGCCACGCGCTCCACGCACCGCTTCGACCTCACGGCCGAAGGCGAGGAACTGCAGCGCCGCGCCGTGGCCTGGGCCGACGCCTGGAACGAGTGGGAAGACGCGCTGAAGGTCAGCGCCGGCCTGCCCAAGGGCAAGCTGTCGCTGATCGGACCACACGCCTACGGGCACGCCTTCCTGATGGACGCCGTCCGCCTGTTCCGCGAACGCTACCCGCAGGTGGAGGTGGAGCTGCGGCTCACCGACCGGCCGGTGGACATCGTGGGCCAGGCCTGCGACTGCTGGATCCGCGTCGGCAGCAGCGCCGACCAGTCGCTGCACGTGCGACCCATCGGTCGCATGCGGCGCGTGCTCGTGGCCTCGACGGCCTTCGCGGCGCGGCACCGCGTCCGCACGCCGGAAGACCTGTCGTCCCTGCCCTTCGTGGGACTGATTCCCTACGTGATGGACCGCCTGCCCATGCACACGCAGGACCAGACCGAGCGCCGCACCGTGCCGATCCGCACCCCCTTCACCACCGACGGCCTGCTGGCCAGCTACCGCGCCATGCTCGAGGGCCTGGGCATCGCGGCGAGCGCGCGCTGGCTGTGCGGCCCGGACATCGCCAGCGGCCGGGTCAAGCGCATCTTGCCCAAGTGGGAGCTCGAGCCCATCGCCATCGAGGCGGTGTCCGTCGCCGGCCGCTTCCGGCCCGCCCGCATCAACGCCTTCATCGACGTGTTGTGCGAGGTGATGGCGGGCGTGGAAGGCTTCGATCCGGCCTGAGGCCGGGCGGGCCGCCGGCCTCTCAGCTGCCCATGTCGAGCAGCGCGTCCACGTTCAGCAGCGTGATGCCGCCGTAGCCGGTGCGGATCCAGCCCTGCGCGCGCATCCGGCTCAGCGCCTGGTTGCAGCGCGGCCGCGACAACGAGGCCATGCTGGCCAGCTCTTCCTGCGACAGGCGCAGCTGCGGCGATTCGCTGGGGTTGTGCAGCGGGTGCAGCAGGCCGCACAGGGCGCGCGCCACCTGGGCGTCGGCGTCGAGCAGGCTGTGGTCCGCGTGCTTGCCCATGAACCAGTGCAGGCGCTCGTTGATCTGGCGCAGCAGGAACTCGTTGAACGCGGGCTGCGTGTCGCGCAGCGCCAGGAAGGTGTCCAGCGGCATCAGCGCAACGCGGCTGTCGCGCAGGGCCACCACGTCCGCGTTGCGGGGCTTCTGGCGGATCAGCGTGCCTTCGCCGAACCAGCTGCCGCCGAGCTGCCCGCCCAGCGAGACGCTGCGGCCATCGGCGCTCGACACCGACCATTTGAAGAGCCCGTCGATCACGCCGTACCAGTGGCCGGGCAGATCGCCGCGGCGCCCGAGCGACTCGCCCAGGGGCACCACCACCTCGATCAGGTCGCCGCGCACCCCGGCCTGCACGGCCGGCGGCAGCGCGCGGAACCACGGCGACTGGGCCAGCAGGCCGTCGAGCGTGGGCGAAGGGGCTTTGGAGCGGCGCGAATTCAAGGGAAAACCCTTGGCTGAACTGTCATCGGGTGAACTGTGAGGATACCCGCGGCTGCCCAGAATGGCCCCATGCAAGCAGACCCCCACCCCGACGGCTACGGCCAACTCCTGTGGACCCCTTCGGCCGAACAGGTCGCCGCCAGCCGGCTGGCGCACTACCAGGCCTGGCTGGCCGAGCATCAGGGCGTGCGCACCACCGATTACCACGGGCTCTGGCGCTGGTCGGTGAATCACATCGAGGACTTCTGGGCCTCCATCTGGCGCTACTTCGACGTGGTGGGCGAAGGCCCGCTCACGCCGGTGCTCGGCCAGCGCGAGATGCCGGGCGCGACCTGGTTCCCGAACACCCGCCTGAACTACGCCGAGAACATCTTCCGCCAGGCCAGCACCGAACGCCCCGCCCTGCTCGCGCGCAGCGAGGACGCGCCCTGGCGCGAGGTGTCCTGGGCCGAACTGGAGCGCGACACCGCGGCGCTGGCCGCGCGCCTGCGCGCACTGGGCGTCGGCCCCGGCGACCGCGTGGCCAGCTACATGCCCAACCGCACCGAGACCGTGGTGGCCTTCCTGGCCTGCGCAAGCATCGGCGCCATCTGGTCCAGCTGCGCCCCGGACATGGGTCCCACCGTGGTGCTGGACCGCCTGCGCCAGATCGAACCGACGCTGCTCTTCGCCACCGACAGCTACAGCTACAACGGCAAACGGCACGACCGCGTGCCGCAGGTGGACGAACTGCTCGCCGCCCTGCCCAGCGTGCGCCACGTGGTGCAGGTGCCCGGCCCGCTGCAGGCGCAGCGCGGCGCGCCGGCCTGGCGCGACCGCCTGGCCTGGGCCGACTGCATCGCCACGCCGGCGCCGCCGCGCTACGAACGCCTGCCCTTCGACCACCCGCTGTGGATCGTCTACTCCTCGGGCACCACCGGCCTGCCCAAGGCCATGGTGCACAGCCACGGTGGCATCGTGCTCACCCACCTGAAGACCTGCGCGCTGCAGCACGACCTGCGGCCCGGCGACCGCCTGCTGTTCCTGGGCAGCACCGGCTGGATCGTCTGGAACTTCCAGGTCGGTGCCCTGTTCACCGGCGCGAGCATCGTGCTCTACGACGGCAACCCCAACTGGCCGGACCCGGGCGCGCTGTGGCGCTTCATCGACGAGCGCCAGGTGTCCCTGCTCGGCTGCGGCGCGGCCTACCTCATCGCCGCCAAGAAGGACGGCCTGCGCCCGCGCGACATCGGCCCGCTCAAGCACCTGCGCGCCATCAACGTCACCGGCTCGCCGCTGCCGGTGGACGCGTACCACTGGGCCTACGAGGCAATCAAGCCCGACCTGTGGCTGGCCTCGATCAGCGGCGGCACCGACATCGCCTCGGGCTTCGTGGCCTGCGCGCCCTCGCTGCCGGTGCACGCGGGCGAGATCCAATGCGCCGAACTGGGCGTGGCGGCCCATGCCTTCAACGACGCGGGCCAGCCCGTGGTGGACGAGGTGGGCGAACTGGTGATCACCCAGCCCATGCCCTCGATGCCGGTGCGCTTCTGGAACGACGCGGACGACCGCCGCTACCGCGAGAGCTACTTCGAGACCTTCCCCGGGGTCTGGCGGCACGGCGACTGGATCCGCTTCACGCCGCGCCACACCTCGGTCATCTACGGCCGATCGGACAGCACCATCAACCGCTTCGGCATCCGCATGGGCACGGCCGAGATCTACCGCGTGGTGGAGGAACTGCCCGAGGTGCGCGACAGCCTGGTGGTGGACCTGGAGTACCTGGGTCGCCCGTCCTTCATGCCGCTGTTCGTGGTGCTGCAGCCCGGCCTCACGCTGGACGACGCCCTGCGCCAGCGCATCACGGAACAGATCCGCCGCAAGGCCTCGTCGCGTCACGTGCCCAACGAGGTGGTGCAGGTCGACGACATCCCGCGCACGCTGAGCGGCAAGAAGATGGAGGTGCCGGTGCGCAAGCTGCTGCTGGGCGCCGCGCCCGACAAGGTGGCCAGCCCCGACGCGATGCAGAACCCGGCCAGCCTCGACTTCTTCGTGGCCTACGCCAACCGACTGGAGCACACCCCATGAACCTGGACACCGAACTGGACCGGCTGCGCGAGGCCTACGCGGCGCGCCACCCCGAAAGCCTGGCCCGCTACCAGGCCGCCACCGAGGTCATGCCCGGCGGCAACACCCGCTCGGTGCTGTTCTACGACCCCTTCCCCCTGGCCATCGCACGCGGCGAGGGCGCGCGCCTGTGGGACGCGGACGGCCACGAATACACCGATTTCCTCGGCGAGTTCACCGCCGGCCTGTACGGCCACAGCCACCCCGTGATCCGCGCCGCCATCGATGCCGCGCTGGACGGCGGCATCAACCTCACCGGCCACAACCTGCTCGAAGCCGAACTCGCGCGCCTGGTGACGCAGCGCTTCCCCTCGCTGGAGCGCCTGCGCTTCACCAACTCGGGCACCGAGGCCAACCTGCTGGCCATCACCGCCGCCCGGCACTTCACCGGCCGGCGCCAGGTGATGGTGTTCAAGGGCGCGTACCACGGCGGCGTGCTCACCTTCGCGGCCGGGCCTTCGCCGGTGAACGTGCCCTTCCCCTTCGTGATCGGCACCTACAACGACAGCGCCGGCGCCGCGGCCCTGGTGAAGGAGCACGCGGCCGATCTCGCCGCCATCGTGGTCGAGCCCCTGCAGGGCGCGGGCGGCTGCATCGTCGGCGAGCCCGGCTTCCTGCACGAACTGCGCCGACTGGCCAGCGAGGCCGGCGCCCTGCTCGTCTTCGACGAGGTCATGACCTCGCGCCTGGCGCCCGGCGGCCGGCAGGCCCAGCTGGGCATCCGGCCCGACCTGACCACCCTGGGCAAGTACATCGGCGGCGGCATGTCCTTCGGCGCCTTCGGCGGCCGCGCGGACGTGATGGCGATGTTCGACCCGCGCGCGCCGGGCCACCTGGGCCACGCGGGCACCTTCAACAACAACGTGCTGAGCATGTCGGCCGGCATCGCGGGCCTGAGCCGCGTCTACACGCCCGAGGCGGCCCTGGCCCTCAACGCGCGCGGCGACGCGCTGCGCGAGCGCCTCAACGCCAGCTGCCGGGCGCACGGCCTGGCGCTGCAGTTCACCGGCCTGGGCTCGCTCATGAACCTGCACGGCACAGGCGCCGCGATCCGCTGCGTGGACGACGTCCCCGCCGGCGAGCGTTTCGTCAAGGACCTGTTCTTCTTCCACATGCTCGAACAGGGCTTCTACCTGGCGCGGCGCGGCTTCACCGTGCTGTCGCTGCCGCTCACCGACGCGGACCTGGAGCGCTTCCACGCGGCGGTCGAGGCCTTCCTTCAGCGCTATGGGCCGGTGCTGCCGCGCTGAGCGCGCGCCGGTGCAGGGCCCGGTCCCTGTCGCGCGCGGGGCGGCCGTCGCGCGTGATGCATAGCTTTCTTCAATACCTGGCTGGAGAAATTTGAATGGCGTGGATGGCCCCCTGAGACCATCCGCGTCACGGAACGGTCACGCGGGCTCGAAAGACTCGCGCCATGACCCATCCCGTCCTTCGGGCGCAAGACCTGCGCCGCACCTACGGCACCCGCGCGGCCCTGCGCGGCGTGTCCTTCGACGTCCGCCGCGGTGAGCGCGTGGCCCTGCTCGGCGCCTCGGGCTCCGGCAAGTCCACGCTGATCCGCTGCCTGAGCGGGCTGGAGACCACCGACCCCGGCACCGGCCGCATCGAGGTCTTCGGCCAGGCGCTGCAGGAGGGCGGCCGCAACAGCCCGCGGATCCGCGCCCTGCGCCGGCGCATCGGCGTCATCTTCCAGCAGTTCAACCTGGTGGGCCGCCTGGGCGTGATGAACAACGTGCTCACCGGCCTGGCCGCCGACGCGCCGCTGTGGCGCGGCCTGCTCGGCCGCTACACGCTGGCGCAGCGGGCCCGCGCGCTCGACGCGCTGGACACCATCGGCCTGGCGCCCCAGGCCTTCCAGCGCGCGTCCACGCTGTCCGGCGGCCAGCAGCAGCGCGCCGCCATCGCCCGCGTGCTGGTGCAGGGCGCCGAACTGGTGCTGGCCGACGAACCGGTGGCCTCGCTGGACCCGCAATCCACCCTGCGCGTGATGGAGCAGCTCGCCACCCTCAACCGCGACGCCGGGCTCACGCTGATCGTCAGCCTGCACCAGGTCAGCCTGGCGCGCCGCTACTGCCACCGCGTGCTGGCGCTGCGCGACGGCGAACTGGTCTACGACGGCCCCAGCGCAGCCCTCACCCCCAGCTTCCTGCAGCAGCTGTACGGCACCGCGGCCGACGAGCTGCTGCACGACGGCCCCGGCTTCTCGGCCGCGGCCGCCGAAGCGCCGCCGCTCGCGCTGGCCGCCTGAACCGGTCCCCGCGCGGCCCTTCCGTTTCCCTTCGCCAAAGCCACCACCATGTTCAAACACAAAGCCCTCTTCGCCTTCGCCGCCACCCTGATCGCCAGCAGCGCCACGCTGCACGCGCAGGAGATCAACTTCGGCATCATCGCCACCGACACCGCCTCGACCCAGCGCGAGCGCTGGGAGCCTTTCTTCCGCGACATGGAGAAGAAGACCGGCCTGACGGTCAAATCCTTCTACGCGCCCGACTACGCCGGCGTCATCGAGGCCATGCGCTTCAACAAGGTGCAGGTGGCCTGGTTCGGCAACAAGTCGGCCATGGAGGCGGTGGACCGCGCCAACGGCGAGGTGTTCGCGCAGGTCATGTTCGCCGACGGCAGCTTCGGCTACAAGGCGCTGCTCATCACGCACAAGGACAGCCCGTACCGGTCACTCGACGACGTCTTCAAGCACTCGAAGTCCATCAACTTCGGCATCGGCGACCCGAACTCCACCTCCGGCTTCCTGGTGCCCACCTTCTATGTGTTCGCCCAGAACAAGGTGGACTACCGCACCCGCTTCAAGACCATCCGCAACGCCAGCCACGGCGCCAACATCCAGGCCGTGCTGGCCAAACAGGTGGACGTGGCCACCAACAACACCGAAGAGATCGAAAAGCTGCGCGCCAACAAGCCCGAGCTGCTCGCGCAGCTGCGCGTGATCTGGGAAAGCCCGCTGATCGCCAGCGACCCCTTCGTCTGGCGCAAGGACCTCGACCCGGCCGTCAAGGCCAAGCTGGCGAACTTCGTCGTCAACTACGCCAAGTCCGACGAGCAGGAGAAGGCGATCCTCAAGAACATCTACAACTACGGCGGCTTCCGCGCCTCGACCAACGCGCAGCTGATCCCCACCCGCCAGCTGGAGCTGTACAAGGACCGCAACAAGGTCGAGAACGACGCCGCGCTGGACGCCGGCGCCAAGGCCAAGGCCCTGGCCGAGATCGACGCCAAGCTCGCTCAGCTGCAGCCGTGAGCGCCGCGCACCCCATCAACGCCAGCGCCGCCTCGCTCGCGCAGTTGCGCCAGCGCGCCGCCGCCGAGCGGCCCGGCCCGGGCACCTGGGCCGCCTGGGCGGCGGTGGCGGTGCTGCTCGGCTGGTCGTGGCGGGGCGCCGAGATCCAGCCCTTCGCCCTGGTCGACAACGCCGGCAACATCGCCACCTACGCGCGCGACTTCTTCCCGCCGGACTTCCACGATTGGCGCATCTATGCCCGCGAGATGCTGGTCACCCTGCACATCGCCGTCTGGGGCACGGTGCTGGCGGTGCTGGCCGCCGTGCCGGCCGGCCTGCTCTGCGCTTCGAACATCGCGCCGGCCTGGGTGCACCAGCCCATGCGCCGCCTCATGGACGCCTGCCGCGCGATCAACGAGATGGTGTTCGCCATGCTGTTCATCGTCGCCGTGGGCCTGGGTCCCTTCGCCGGCGTGCTGGCGCTGGCGGTGCACACCACGGGCACGCTGGCCAAGCTGTTCTCGGAGGCGGTGGAGGCCATCGACCCGCGCCCGGTGGAGGGCATCCGCGCCACCGGCGCGCACAAGCTGGTGGAGGTCGTTCACGGCGTGATCCCCCAGGTGCTGCCGCTGTGGATGGGCTTCACGCTCTACCGTTTCGAATCGAACGTGCGCTCGGCCTCGGTGGTCGGCATGGTCGGCGCCGGCGGCATCGGCGTGGTGCTGTACGAGGTGATCCGCAGCTTCCAGTACGCGCAGACCGGCGCGGTGCTGCTGATCCTGGTGGTGACGGTGTCCCTCATCGACCTGGCCTCGGCGCGGCTGCGCCAGCGCTTCATCTGACGCGCTAGAGGAAACGGGCGATCTGCTGCACGTCTTCCTCGAACAGCTGCCCGACCTCCGACATCACGACCCGCCCGTCCCGACCGCGCACGCAGGTGACGGGTATGGCCTTGCCCGGGCGGGGCATCACGCGCTCGATGGCGGGCGTGTAGTGCGCGGTGGGGAAGGTATAGCCCCGCCGCGCCATGTACTGGCGCGCGTCCTCGATGCGCTTGTCGACCGCCAGGCCAAGCATCAAGAGGCCGCGTGGGCGCTGCGCGTCCCACAGCTTCTGGATGAAGGGGTTGGTGGCGCCGCAGAAGGGGCACCAGCTGGCCCACCAGTAGACGAGCACCACCTGCCCTTGCGCCGCCGAGGCCTTGAAGGCGCTGCCATCGAACAGCGGGGCGTCGGGCAGCGCCAGGGCGGTGCCGACGGCCGGTGGCGGCACCTCGTCCGCTGCCTGCGCCAGGGGCGCGCGGGCCAGGGAGGCGGCGCCCAGCGCCTGGAGAAGGGTTCGTCTGTCCATGGCTTCAGTCCTTGCCGCGCGGCGCGCGCTGTGGCCTGGCGGGCGCCTGCGCGCGCAGCGCCTCCCGCAGGCGTTCGATGGAGGCCGCCTTGGCCGCGTCCGGCGGTCCCTGGCGGGTCACGAAGTAGGTGCTCCAGCCCGCGCTGGTCTTGAGCAGCGGCGCCACGCAGAAGTCCCGCTCGGCCAGGTGGCGCGTGGCGTACAGCGGCAGCACGGCCACGCCGAGCCGGGCGCGCACCAGCTCCAGCGCGGTGGAGAGCAGTTGCACCTCGTAGCCGATGGCCAGGCCTTCGTGCGCGGCGAGCTGGTCCTGCAGCAGCAGGTTCCATTGGCCGCCGGTGCGGCCCACCAGCACCAGGTCGGTGTGGTGCAGGTCGCTCCAGCCCAGTCCGCCGGCCCGCTCGGCCTGTTCGTCCAGTGCGCCGCCGCGCGCGCACACCACGGCGATGCGGTCCTCGAACAGCAGCGTGGAGCGCAGCTCGCCCGACAGGCGCAGCGGCGAATCGATGGAGCCGACGGCGACGTCGGCCTCGCCCTGCAGGAGCATGTCGCCCAGCATGCCCACGGGGCGGTCGAAGAGCGCGATCTTCAGCTGCGGGTCACTGGCCTGCAGGCAGGCAATGGCCGGCGGCAGCAGCGCCGCCGACGAGAGCGAACCGGCCGCCACGCGCAGCACGACGCGCTGCGCCGCCCCGCCCAGCCGCAGGTCCTTCAGGGCGCGGTCGATCTCCAGGTCCGCGCGCTGGCCGGCGCGCTGCAGGTGCTCGCCGGCCTCGGTCAGGCTGATGACCCGCCCGCGCTGCACCAGGGGCATGCCGATCTCTTCCTCCAGTTCGCGGATGAGCGAACTCACGGCCGACTGCGTGATGAAGAGCTTCTCGGCCGCGCGCGTGAAGCTGCCGGTCTGGCCGATGAGGGCCAGGGCCTTGAGCTGGCGAAGGGTGGGCATGGCCGATTATGGTGGCCGCGTCCGCCCGCGGCGGGCGCGCCGCCTCAGGCCAGGGCGCGCTCTGCCACGCGGCTGGTCGCCAGCTCGATCAGGCAGGGGCCATCGAGCACCTTCGCGGTATCGGGGTCCGACGCGGGCCAGGGCCGCTCCTCGCCGCTCGCCAGGTCCAGCCAGCGCCGCACCCGAAGGTCCTGCGTGTCCAGCCAGTCGGGCAGCTGCATGAGCGCGGCGCCCCCCAGGGGCAGCACCAGCAGCAGTTGGGACCGGTCCATCCGCGCGGCGCCGACCAGGAACTGCGGGTCGCGCACCCAGCGCGGTGTGTCCATCGCGGGCAGCTCGCTCAGCGCGCCGTGCAGGTTGCGCAGCGCCTGGCCTTCGCGCTTGGGGTTGAAGCGGCGGTCCACCAGGCCGGCGCGCGGGAAGTAGCCGCGGTCGACGTCGCTGAGCGTGTCGAGGAACACGTCGGCCTGCGGGCAGCCGCGGCTGGTGAAGGCCGCGCCGAGCGCGCGCACGCCGTTGGCCTGCGCATCGGTCCGCGCCTGGGCCGGGCTGTCGGACGCCAGCCGCACGTGCACCTGCGCGCGCAGGCCGTGGCGCGCCGCGAAGGCGGCGGCGCCGGTGATGCCTTCGTCGACGTCGGTGTCGGCCGCGACGCGGAACACCAGGCCGTCGAAGCCCTGGCCCCGCGTGGCCTCGAGCAGCGCCTCCGCGGCCGGATCGGCCGGGCCCGCAAAGCCGTGGTCCACCAGCAGCTTGATCTGTTTGCCGTCGCGCGACTGGCCCGAGGCGCTCCAGAAGCGCGAGAGGTGCAGCGGCACACCGACCCGCGCGCGCAGCGCGCCGAGCCGCCCGCCGAGGTCCGGCGCCAGCGGCCATTTCACGATGAGCTCCAGCGCCCGCAGCAGGCCCTGGTGTTGGCGCAGCAGCTCGATCTGCTCGTCCGTGGGCCAGCCAAACAGGAAGACCGTGAAGCGGCTGCCCAGCGCGGCCAGGGCCCGCATGCGCGCGCGCGAGGCCGGGTCGGCCAGGTCGTCCAGCGGCACGCGCAGCGCGCGAATGCCCATCTCCCAGAGCGCGAGGATGGGGTAGTCGTTGCGCGCCTGCTTGCGGCGGAACTCGTCGAGCATGCTGCTGTAGGGGATCTGGTGCAGCTCGCCCCAGTGGTAGCGCAGGTCCAGGCCCAGGCCGGGTTCGCGCCCGGCGGCGGCGGGCGGCAGCTGGGGCCAGTCGCGCTGCACCTGGGGCGCGGCGCCCTCGGGCCGGTCCTGAGTACGGATGAACTGCGGCACCAGCCGGTCCGGGTACACGTCGACCACCAGCACGCCGAGCTTGGACACGTCGTTGCGGCCGTTCTCGTGCTCGCTCGGCTGGCCCACGGCGAACAGCTCCGAGTAGTCGCCGCGCACGAAGGCGGTGGACGGCAGCGAGAAGATCGGCGTGCCCGCGTGCTCGTTGAAGAAGAAGTTGTGCACGTGGCCGGTGAACACGGCCGCCAGCCGGTGCCGCGCCACCAGCGACAGCAGCCAGGAGCGGCCGGGCTCGTCGATGTTGTCGTAGTGGCCGTGCTCGTCGGCACGGGCGATGAAGGGCGGGTAGTGCACGAAGAGCAGCGTGCGCCGACCGGCGTGGGCCTGCAGGTCTTGCTCCAGCCAGCGGGCCTGCCGCGCCTCGGCGTCCAGGCCCGAGTTGATGAGCGAGGTGTTGATCACCACGAAGTGGCAGTCGCCCCGGTCGAAGGCGTAGAAGTGCTCGCCGAAGTGGCGCTGGTAGAGCTCGACGTAGGGCTCGCAGATCTCGCCGGCGGGCACGTAGTCCGCGCGCTTGTCGCCCACGTCGTGGTTGCCGGGCACCAGGTGCAGGGGCGCCTTGAGCCGGCCCACCGCCGCCTTGAAGCGCGCCACCGCGTCGGGGTAGGACACGGCCTCGGGCACGGGGTGGATCATGTCGCCCACGTGCACCGTGAAGTCCGGCGCCAGGGCATTGAGCACCTCGACGGTGTGCGCGAGGCGCGCGTTGGTGAGCCGGTGCGACTCGTAGGGCGAGATCAGGTCTTCGTCGGAGGGGTTGACGTGGCTGTCGGCGATGACCGCGAAACGGAAGAGGCGTTCGGACATGCGGACCTTCTCAGCTGGCGGCCGCGCCCGAGTACTTGACGGCGGCCTGCCACAGCTTCTGCTCGCTGGCCATGGTGGCGGCGTAGTCGCGCGCGTCGCGGTAGGCCACGTCCACGCCCACCGCGCCGAGCTGCTCGGCCACGGCCGGCGTGGCCAGCACGCGCTTCATCGCGCCGCTCCACTGGGACAGCACCGCCGCCGGCGTGCCGCTGGGCATCATGAAGCCCAGGTTGGTGCCGCTGGGGATACCGCGCACGCCGAGCTCGTCCAGCGTCGGCACATCGGGCAGGGAGGCCGAGCGCTTCGAGCCGGTCTGCGCCAGCGGCACGATCTTGCCGGCCTTGATGTGGCTCAGCGTGGGACCGATGGCGTCGATGCCGATGTCCAGCTCGCCGCTGAGCACCGAGGTAATGGCCGCCGGGCTGCCCCGGAAAGGCACGTGCACGATAAAGAGCTTGCGCTGGGCCTTGAGGCTCTCGAAAGCCAGGTGCGCGGTGGTGCCGCTGCCGGGCGAGGCGTAGTTCAGGCGGCCCGGTGTGGCCGCGATGCGGCGCAGCAGCGCGTTCAGGTCGCGCGTGCCCAGGGCGGGCGAGCCGTAGATGACGCTTTGCGCCACGCCGAACTGCGCCACGGGCACCAGTTCCTTGTCGGCGTCGTAGGGCAGCCGGGCGTACAGGTAGGGCGCGATGCCGAGGTTGGCCGAGGTGGACAGCAGCACTGTGTAGCCGTCGGCGGACGCGCGCGCCACCTGGCCGGTGGCGATGGTGGCGGAGGCGCCGGGCTTGTTGATGATGGCCAGTGGCTTGAGGCCCTCGTCGGCCAGGGCGTTGGTGACGACGCGCGTGGCGACGTCCATGGCACCCCCGCCGGGAAAGCCCACCAGCACCTGGATGGCGCGCGCGGGATAGGCCTCCTGGGCCCAGGAGGGCCGCCCGCCCATGAGGGCGGCGGCGCCGATGGCGTGGATCAGTTGTCGTCTTTGCATGGGGCGGTCTCGTTGAAGTCCGGCCCATTGTGGGCAACGAGGCCGCGCGACTGAAGCGCAAATTTCTAATGCGCGGATAAGCAGAACTTCTGCCGCCCGCCGCTCAGGCCCGCCGGCGCAGCACGGCCGCCAGGTCGGGCGTGCGCGGGTCGAGCTGCAGGTTGCGCTCCACGCTGGTGATGTGCTGCTCCATCAGGCGCGAGGCCGCGCGCCCGTCGCGCCGGGCGAGGGCCTCGACGATGTCCACGTGCTCGGCCTGCGAGTGCTCGGCCGAATGCCCGGACTGGTACATCAGCGCGATCAGCTGCGAACGCGACAGCAGGTCCGCGATCATCTCCGCCAGCACCTCGTTGCCCAGCAGGCGCGCCAGCACCACGTGAAAGTCCGCCAGCAGGCGTGTGCGCCCCGGCACGTCCGATCGCACCACGGCCTGGCGCTCTTCTTTCAGGTGCATGCGCAACTCGGCGATCTGCGCGTCGCTGACCTGGGCGGCCAGCTGGCGGACCATGCCGCCTTCGACCAGGCGGCGCACCTGGAACACCTGGCGGGCCTCGTCGATGCTCGGCATGGCCACGAAGGCCCCGCGCGCCGGCTCCAGCGTCACCAGCCGGTCGCGGCTGAGCTGGTTGAGCGCCTGCCGAACGATGGTTCGCGACACCGAGAACACGTCGGCGATCTGCTGCTCGACCAGGCGCGTGCCGGGCATCAGCCGGCGTTCGACGATGGCGCCGGTGATGGACTCCGTGATCTGGTCGGTGGCGCTGGCCTCGGTGCGCGGGGCGCGTTTCGCCTCGGCGGGCCTGGGGTTCGCGGCGGGCTTCTTGGCCATGGGTTCGGTCCCTTGAACTG
>NZ_MKSS01000385.1:0-15609 GCF_001897365.1 Hydrogenophaga sp. 70-12 | reverse complement strand
GGGGCGGTGGGGCGGACGGGCGACGGGTCAAGCGGGCCTCAGGGCGCGCGTTGCCACCAGCCGTCCTGGAGCTGCGCCTGAAGCCAGGCGATGAAGGACTTGACCTTCTGCGGCACGAGCTTGGGCGAAGGAAACACGGCGTGCATCTCCTGCGACGGCAGGGCGTGGCCCTCCAGCAGCGGAACCACACGGCCCGCCGCCACCGAATCGCGCGCCACGTACCACGGCAGGACCGCGAGCCCGAAGCCCGCCTCGCACGCGGCCAGTACCGCGCTCAGGTTGTTCGAGCGCAGCGGCCCCTTGACGGGCACGGACTCGTCCTCTCCCGAGGCGCCGTGGAACAGCCAGCGCGCATCGCCCTGCACGCTGCTGTAGATGAGGCAGTCGTGCGCGGCAAGCTCGCCCGGCGAGCGCGGCCGGCCGCGCCGCGACAGGTAGGCCGGGGCGGCGCCCAGCATCCAGGGATTGGTGCCCAGGTAGCTCGCTCCGAGCGTGGAATCCGCGAGGCGGCCCATGCGGACCGCCAGGTCCACCCCCTGCTCCACGAGGTTGACGTAGCGGTCATCGAAGCTGAGGTCGATCTGCAGCATCGGCTGCTCGCGCATGTAGCGCAGCACCAGCGGCGCCATCACGCGCCGCCCGAAGGCCACCGAGGCGCTGATGCGCAGCGTGCCCGTCGCCGCCTTCTGCAGCAGCGCGGCAATGTTCTCTGCCTCTTCCACGTCGCGCGTGATCAGCTTGCAGCGCTCGTAGTAGAGGCTGCCCGCCTCGGTCGGCGTGACGCCGCGCGTGCTTCGGTGCAGCAGCCGAACACCCAGGCGCCCCTCGGCCTCGGCCACGGCCTTGGTGGCGGTGGGCTGGGTGGTGCCCAGCGCCGCCGCCGCCTTGCTGAAGCTGCCGGTCTCGACGACGCGCACGAAGATCTGCATGCCTGCAACTTTGTCCATACCGAAATGTATACACGCCAAGGGCCGCATTCCCACCCGGAATAAGACATATCCCCTGGCTGGAATTCCCAGCCGGCCCGCGCCGCACCACCATCGCGTCCGTCCCAACCAAGGAGCCGGATATGGCGAAGATGAAGGCCGCGATGGCCGCGGTGCTGGTGCTGGAGAAGGAAGGCGTGACCCAGGCCTTCGGCGTGCCGGGGGCCGCCATCAACCCGCTGTACGCGCAGCTGCACGAGCGACAGACCATCGCCCACGTGCTGGCCCGCCACGTCGAGGGCGCCTCGCACATGGCCGAGGGCTACACCCGCGCCAGGGCCGGCAACATCGGCGTGTGCATCGGCACCTCGGGGCCGGCCGGCACCGACATGCTCACCGGCCTGTACTCGGCCCAGGCCGACTCCATCCCCATCCTCTGCATCACCGGGCAGGCGCCGCGCGCCCGGCTGCACAAGGAAGACTTCCAGGCGGTGGACATCGCCGCCATCGCCAAGCCGCTCACCAAATGGGCCACCACCGTGATGGAGCCGGCCCAGGTGCCGCGCGCCTTCCAGCAGGCCTTCCACCTGATGCGCTCGGGCCGCCCCGGCCCGGTGCTGATCGACCTGCCCCTGGACGTGCAGATGGCGGAGATCGAGTTCGACATCGACACCTACGAGCCCCTGCCCGTGTACAAGCCCACCGCCACGCGCCGCCAGATCGAGAAGGCGCTCGACATGCTGGACGCTGCACAGCGGCCGCTGATCGTGGCCGGCGGCGGCGTCATCAACGCCGAAGCCTCGGACCTGCTGGTGCGCTTCGCCGAACTCTCGGGCATTCCGGTGATCCCCACGCTGATGGCCTGGGGCGCGATACCCGACGACCACCCGCTGATGGCCGGCATGTGCGGCCTGCAGACCAGCCACCGCTACGGCAACGCCAACCTGCTGGCCAGCGACTTCGTGATCGGCATCGGCAACCGCTGGGCCAACCGCCACACCGGCAGCCCCGAGGTGTATTGCAAGGGCCGCCAGTTCATCCACATCGACATCGAGCCCACGCAGATCGGGCGCGTGTTCGCGCCCGACTACGGCATCGTCTCCGACGCCCGCGCCGCGCTGGAACTGCTCATCCAGGTGGCCGAGGAGCGGCGCGCCGGCGGCCGGCTGCGCGAGCGCGGCGCCTGGGCGGCGCAATGCCACAGCCGCAAGGCCGATCCCCAGTACCTGCGCAAGACCCACTTCGACGACGTGCCCCTGAAGCCGCAACGCGTCTACCAGTGCATGAACCGGGCGTTTGGCCAGGACGTGACCTACGTCTCCACCATCGGCCTGTCGCAGATCGCCGCCGCGCAGTTCCTGCACGTCTACGGGCCGCGCCGCTGGATCAACTGCGGCCAGGCCGGACCGCTGGGCTGGACCGTGCCGGCCGCGCTCGGCGTGCGCGCGGCCGACCCCCAGCGCAAGCTCGTCGCGCTCTCGGGCGACTACGACTTCCAGTTCATGATCGAAGAGCTGGCCGTGGGCGCGCAGTTCAAGCTGCCCTACCTGCACATCGTCGTCAACAACAGCTACCTCGGCCTGATCCGCCAGGCGCAGCGCGGCTTCGGCATGGACTACTGCGTGCAGCTGGCCTTCGACAACGTCAACATGCCCGCCGGCGAAGTGGCCCGCGGCTACGGTGTCGACCACGTGAAGGTGGTGGAAGGCCTGGGCTGCAAGGCAATCCGCGTGCACCGGCCCGACGAGATCGCGCCCGCCATCGCGCAGGCCGAGGCCTGGATGGCGGAGTTCGAGGTGCCCGTCGTGGTCGAGGTGATCCTCGAGCGCGTGACCAACATCGCGATGGGCACCGAGATCGACAACGTGAGCGAGTTCGAAGCGCTCGCGCAGGACCGCGCCGACTCGCCGACGGCGATCGCCGCCACCTGGTCCGACTGAGCCGCCCTCCCCACCACCCCAAGGAAAGACCCGACATGCCCCGGTTCGCGGCCAACCTGACCATGCTCTTCGACGAGGTGCCCTTCCTCGACCGCTTCGCGCTGGCGCGCGACGCGGGCTTCGAGGCCGTGGAGTTCCTCTTTCCCTACGACCACGCGCCGCAGGAGATCCGCCGCCGCCTGGACGACAACGGGCTGCGGCTCGTGCTGCACAACCTGCCCGCCGGCGACTGGGCGGCCGGCGAACGCGGCATCGCCTGCCTGCCCGGGCGCGGCGACGAGTTCCGCGCCGGCGTGGACCTGGCGATCGACTACGCCCAGGCCCTGGGCGTGCGGCAGCTGAACTGCCTGGTGGGCCAGGTCGCGGCGGGCGCGGACCCGGCGAGGTTGCGCGGCAACCTGCTCACGAACCTGGGCTTCGCCGCCGAGCGGCTGCGCCGGGCGGGCCTCAAGCTGCTGCTCGAACCGATCAACAGCCACGACATACCGGGCTTCTACCTGAGCCGCAGCGACCAGACGCTGGACCTGCTCGACGAGCTGGGCGCCGACAACGCCTTTCTGCAGTACGACATCTACCACATGCAGCGCATGGAAGGCGAGCTCGCGGCCACGCTGGAGAAGCGGCTGCCGCGCATCGCCCACATCCAGCTCGCCGACAACCCGGGCCGCCACGAACCGGGCACCGGCGAAATCAACTACCCCTTCCTGTTCGCCCTCCTCGACCGCCTCGGCTACGCCGGATGGATCGGCTGCGAATACAAGCCCGCCGGCCGCACCGAAGCGGGCCTGGGCTGGCTCGACCGCCTGACGGCATCCGCACCCACCACCTGAAAGACCACGAATGAGCACACCCCCCTTGAAAATCGGCTTCATCGGCCTCGGCGTCATGGGCCGCCCCATGGCCGGCCACCTGCTGAGCGCCGGCCACGCCCTCTATGTGTTCGCGCGCGGCAAGGTGCCGGCCGAGATCGCGGACAGCCGGGCCACGCAATGCACCCACGCGCGCGGCGTGGCCGAGCGGGCCGACATCGTCATCACCATGCTGCCTGACACGCCGGACGTGGCCTCGGTGCTGTTCGGCCCGGACGGCCTCGCCGAAGGCCTGACGCCGGGCAAGGTGGTGGTCGACATGTCCTCCATCTCGCCCGTGGACACCCAGGCCTTCGCCCGGCGCATCGAGGCGCTGGGCTGCGACTACCTGGACGCGCCCGTGTCCGGCGGCGAGGTGGGCGCCCGCCGCGCCACCCTGTCCATCATGTGCGGCGGCAAGCCCGAGGTCTTCGAGCGCCTGAAGCCGGTGCTCCAGGCCATGGGCCAGAACATCACGCGCGTGGGCGGCAGCGGCGATGGGCAAACCTGCAAGGTGGCCAACCAGATCGTCGTGGCGCTCACCATCCAGGCCGTGGCCGAGGGCCTGCTGTTCGCGGCGCGCGCCGGCGCGGACCCGGCAAAGGTGAGGGAGGCGCTGCTGGGCGGCCTGGCCACCTCGCGCGTCCTGGAGGTCCTGGGCGATCGCATGGTCCAGCGCAACGTCGAGCCCGGTTTTCGCATCGCCCTGCACCAGAAGGACCTGAACCTGGCGCTGGGCGCCGCCCGCTCGCTCGGGCTGGCGCTGCCGGGCACGGCCACCGCCCAGCAGCTCTTCAGCGCCTGCGTGGCGCAGGGCGGCGCGGCCTGGGACCATTCCGGCCTGGTCCGCGCACTCGAACGGCTGTCGGGGGTCGAGATCGGTCGGACGGCCGGCGACCCCGTCCCATCGGCCTGACACGGGTTTATCCGAAGGTGAATGGCACACAGAACTGTATACACTTTTTGCCATTCGGTCGCCGCGGGTTCCCTTGACGGGGATCGCGACCCTTGCTCCTCACAGAGCCCGCTGTGGTGGGGGGAAGAACCGGTCAGCCCTGGCCGCCTTCCCCCTTGGATCCGTTCCGCCAGGACGCTCGCCACCGCTGAGGCTTGAGGAGACGACCCCATGTCCACCCCCGCTGTCCACCCCGTGGACGAAAAACTCCCCGTCGGCCAGACGGCCGCGCTCGGCCTGCAGCACGTGCTGGTGATGTACGCCGGCGCGGTGGCGGTCCCGCTGATCGTGGGCCGGGCGCTCAAGCTCTCGCCCGAGCAGGTCGCCATGCTGATTTCCGCCGACCTCTTCGTCTGCGGCCTGGTCACGCTGATCCAGAGCCTGGGCGTGACGCGCTGGTTCGGCATCAAGCTGCCCGTGATGATGGGCGTGACCTTCGCCGCGGTCGGGCCCATGGTGGCCTTCGCCAACGCCATGCCGGGCGTGGACGGCGCCCGCGCGATCTTCGGCGCCATCATCGGCGCCGGTGTCATCTCGATGCTCATCGCGCCGATGGTGAGCAAGCTGCTGCGCTTCTTCCCGCCCGTCGTGACCGGCACCATCATCGCCATCATCGGCATCAGCCTGATGCGCGTGGGCGTGGGCTGGGCCATGGGCGGCCCGGCGCCCCTGGCGCAAAGCGTGGACGTGCCCAAGCTCGTGGCCATGGTCGACGGCGCCAAGGCGGTCCAGGCCGCGGCGGTGGCCAGCGGCGCGAGCGCGCCCGCCCTCGTTCTGCCGGGGCCGATCCCGATGGTGAACAACCCGAACTATGGCTCGCTGAGCCACATGGCCGTCGCCGCGGCCGTGCTGCTGGTGATCCTCCTGCTGGTGAAGTACACCCGGGGATTCATCGCCAACATCTCGGTGCTGCTGGGCATCGTCGCGGGCTGCGCGATCGCGGCGTCCATGGGCGCGATGAACTTCGACAAGGTGGCCAAGGCCGACTGGTTCGCGGTGGTCACGCCCCTCGCCTTCGGCATGCCGACCTTCGACGCCGTGATGATCCTGACCATGGCCCTGGTCATGATCGTCGTGATGATCGAATCGACGGGCATGTTCCTGGCCCTGTCGGACATGACGGGCAAGAAGATCGACCAGAAGGACCTGGCGGCCGGCCTGCGCACCGACGGCCTGGGCACACTGATCGGCGGCCTCTTCAACACCTTCCCCTACACCAGCTTCAGCCAGAACGTCGGCCTGGTGGGCGTGACCGGCATCCGCAGCCGCTGGGTCTGCGTGGCGGGTGGCGCCATCATGGTGGTGCTGGGCCTGCTGCCCAAGATGGCGGCCTTCGTCGAGTCCATCCCGACCTTCGTGCTGGGCGGCGCGGGCCTGGTGATGTTCGGCATGGTGGCGGCCTCGGGCATCCGCATCCTGTCGACGGTGGACTACCAGGGCAACCGCAACAACCTCTACATCGTCGCGCTGTCCATCGGCTTCGGCCTGATCCCCCTGGTGGCGCCGCGCTGGTCGCAGCAGATGGCCCATGGCCTGCACCCCCTGCTCGAGTCGGGCATCCTGCTGACGGCGGTGGCCGCGGTGGTGCTCAACCTGTTCTTCAACGGCACGAACGGCGACGTCCGCGCCGCCATCAACGCCGCGAAAACGGCGGAAGCGCACTGAGCCCGATTCACCAGCGCGCCCGCGCCAGGTGCGCGGCGCGCGCGCCGAATTCGTAGAAGGCCTCGCGCGCGGCGCGCAGCGGCGCGGCGCGTGGCGGCGTCACGGGCAGGGCCATGTCGGCCTCGCCCAGCTGCCCCAGCACCAGGCGCGCGAATTCGCGGCCGAACACCGTGCCCGGCGCGATGCCCCGGCCGTTGTAGCCGCTGAAGGACCAGGTGTCGCGCGCGAGGCGGTGCAGACGCGGCAGCGCGTCGCCCGTCATGCCGATCTGGCCGTACCACTCGTGCTCCACCTCGGCACCGCGCAAGGCCGGGAAGAGGCGCGCGAGCGCGCGCCGGCCCCAGCCGGTGTGGATGGCGCGGCCCGCGCCGCGCAGGGCGCCCACGCTGCCGAAGACCAGCCGCCCCGCGGCGTCCAGCCGGAACGAGGAGAGCACCATGGCCGTGTCCCAGGCGCCCTGGCGCTGCGGCAGGATGGCGGCGCGTTCGCGCTCGCCCAGCGGACGCGTCGCTAGGTTGAAGTACGGGAAGCGCACCAGCTCGCCGTCGAGCGCGGGCCAGGGACCATCGGGTGCGCTGTAGGCGTTGCTGGCCACCAGCACCCAGCGCGCGTGCACCGTGGCGCCCTGCGCGGTGCTCAAGCACCAGCGCGCGCCCTCGTCCCGCAGCGAGGCCAGCGGCGAGCGCGTGTGCAGCGAGGCGCCGGCCGCGAGCGCGGCGCGCGCCAGGCCGCGCGCGTAGGCCAGGGGCTGCAGGGTGCCGGCGCGCCGGTCGAGCAAGGCGCCGCGGTAGGCGTGGGTGCCGGTGAGCCGCGCGGCGGCGGGTGCGTCCAGCAGCTCCACCGGTGCCCCGAGCGCCCCCCACTGGCGCGCGCGTTCGCCCAGTTCGCGCCAGCCCGAAGCCCCCACCGCGCAGTGCAGCGTGCCCTGGCGCAACGCCTCGCAGGCGATGCCGTGGCGCGCGATCAGATCGAACACCACCGAAGGCCCTTCGCCCAGGCGCTGCAGCAGGCGCGGGCCGTACACGGGGCCCAGGCGCTCGGGCAGCGCCTTGGGCATGACCCACAGGCCCGCATTCACCAGGCCCACGTTGCGGCCCGATCCGCCGTGGCCGATGTCCATGGCCTCCAGCACCAGCGCCGAAGCCCCGCCCTCGGCCAGGTGCAGCGCGGCCGACAAACCGGTGTAGCCGGCGCCGACGATGGCCACGTCCACCGAGCGGTGCCCCAGCAGGGGCGGTGCCTCGGGCGCGGGCGGTGCCGAGGCCGCCCACAGGCCATGCGCGCGCGGGTCGCGCTCAGCCACAGGAGCCCACGTAGCCGCAGGCCGTGCAGTGGTCGCAGCCGTCCTTGCGGATCATGGCGTGGGCGCCGCACTCGGGGCACTTGCGGCCGGCCATCTGGCCCGGCACCGACAGCGCCACCGCCGAGGGCGCGGCGGCGGGCGTGGCGACGGACGCCGCGCCCACGACGCCCCGGCGGCGCTCCAGGATGTTCTGCACCGCGAAGGCCAGCGCCGCCACCTCGGAGTCGTGCCACATGGGGATCACCGCGCCGTCCTCGCGTGTGCGCGTGCCCAGGCGCACGGGGCCGCGGTCCCAGGCCACCTTGCGCATGTCGCGCAGCGCGCGCTCCAGGAAGCCGCCGCGCGCGGCCAGCGACAGCAGCCGCATGCTGGCGGTGATCCACTGCTGCGACTCGGCGCGCTGGCCCACCGGCATGAAAAACTCGATGGCGCGCGACTGCGTGCCCGGCCCCTCGGCCGCCGGCACGGGCAGGAAGGACACCACGATGTAGGTGGTGTGGTGGCCCTCCTGCGTCCAGTACTCGATCTTCTCGGCCACGGCGTCGAGCGCGCCCAGCGGGCGCTGCTCGATCACGCTGCGCATGGGGTCGCCGGGCGACGGCGCCACGGACGCCTCGGCCTCGACCGCGCCCGGCACGGACAGCACGGCGCCCAGGATGTCGTTGGGCCGGTAGGTGGCCAGGCCCTTCAAGCCGCCGCTCCAGGCCTTGAGGTACAGGTCCTTGAAGTCATCGAAGGGGTAGTCCGCGGGGACGTTGACGGTCTTCGAGATCGAGGTGTCGATGAAGGGCTGGACCGCGGCCATCATGCCCAGGTGACCATCCACGCCCATCTCCAGCGCCGACACGAAGTACGGCGGCAAGGCCTGCGTCTCGCCCCCGAGCGCGCGCCACAGGCGCCAGGCGTGGTCGCTGACCTCGTGCTCGCGCGTGCCGCCGTCGGCCTCGCGCTTCTTGCGCGTGTAGGTCCAGGAGAAGGCGGGCTCGATGCCGTTGGAGGCGTTGTCGGCAAAGGCCAGGCTCACCGTGCCGGTGGGTGCAATGGACAGCAGGTGGCTGTTGCGGATGCCGTGCGCGCGGATGCCCTGCTGGATATCGGCCGGCAGGCGGCTGGCGAAGGTGCCGCTGGCCAGGTAGCTGTTCACGTCCAGCTTGGGAAAGGCTCCCTTCTCCTTGGCCAGCTCCACCGAGGCGCGGTAGGCCGCGTCGCGCATGCGCTCGGCGATGCGCGCGGCCATGGCCACGCCGGGCTCGCTGTCGTAGCGCAGCTTGAGCAGGATGAGCGCGTCGCCCAGGCCGGTGAAGCCCACGCCGATGCGCCGCTTGGCCTGCGCCTCGGCGCGTTGCTCAGGCAGTGGCCAATAGGTGAGGTCGAGCACGTTGTCCAGCGCGCGCACCTGCAGGGCCACGGTGCGCTCGAAGGCATCGAAGTCGAAGACCGGGTCGCCACCCACGCCGAAGGGGTGGCGCACGAAGCCCGTGAGGATGACGGGGCCAAGGTCGCAGCAGCCGTAGGGCGGCAGGGGCTGCTCACCGCAGTTGTGCACCACCAGCCCGTTGGCGTCGAAGGCGTGCACGTCGTCCACCGTCGCGTCGTATACCACCTCCTCGCCATCCGCCTGGAGCGATTCGACCGTGGCCACGAAGCGTTCGCGGTTGGGCGTGCGCCGATAGGCGCCCAGCGCCTGCTCCAGACGGGCCGCCTTGTCGGTGTCCCGAAAGCCGATGCGCTCGGCAAACACCAGCAGGTTGTCGCCGCTGATCACCAGCTCATGTTGTGCCGCCGTGGCGTACTCGGCCGCGCCGCCGCGGCCGTCCGGCAGGCGGCGCAGGCCGGCAGGCCGCCGCTCGCGGTACACCGTGGAGGCCATGCCCAGGCGCAGCAGCATGCGCTGAACCGCCTGCAGCAGCGTCTCGCTGCTTTGTGACAGGCGCACGCTCACCCCCTTGTCCTGTGAGCCGAGCACGCTGCCGTCCGCGTCGAACAGGCCGCCGAGCAGACCTTCGCTGAAATCGGAGGAGCGCCGCTCCATGGCCGCCGTGATGGATTTCTGGCCCGGGGCCATGCCCAGCGAAAAGGCCAGGTCGCGCAGGGGAACGCTGGACAGGCGCGCTTCGCCCCGGCCAGCGATGGGCCGCTGGAATCCGCCGAAATCGGCCCGGTGGGCGAGCGTGGCCGCGGCGGCCTCGGCCGCCTGAACGATGCCAGCGGCACCTGTGGCCGCGAAGGACAGGGTGTCCTGCCCGACGACGCGCAGCTCGGGCGCCCAGACCGACAGGGTGGCCTTGTCGGCCTTGAGCGTGCCGTCGCCGATCAACAGGCCCAGCAGGTAGCCTTCTTCGCGCGTGCCGGCACCGGCCCAACCCCGCCAGGCGCGGTGGTTGTGGAGCACGATCTCGTCGCCGGTCTGGAGCTGGGCCGCCTCGGTCCAGTCCAGCGCCATGCCGTAGCGCGTGCGGCGCGCCACACGGCGCACGCGGTGGTCAGCGGTCAGGCGCAGCGCATGGCCCTCGCGCGTGCGCAGGCGCCACACGGGCTTGCGCCCGGTGGCGAAGAAACCCGCACCGCTCACCGCGTAGCTGCGGCCATCGACCAGGGCATGAAAGTCCCTGCCCACGAGCTCGCCCACGGTGCGCGGCCCGTCTTCGGTCATGACCCAGGTATCGGCCGTCACGCACGGGTTGGTCGCCTCGATGTTCTCGATCGCGCGCAGGTTGTTGTCGCGCCCGATGGCATCGATGAACAGGATGCCGGGCTCGGCGAAGTCGTAGGCGGAGCGCATGATCACGTCCCACAGCTCGCGGGCGCGCACGGTCTCATAGACCCACAGGCCGTCGTCGCGCTGGCGTGCGCCGCGGGCGAGCTGGTCGGGGCCGGGCTGCGCGCGGTGCACCAGGTCCCAGGGCGCGTCGGCCAGCACCGCGTCCATGAAGGCGTCGGGCACGGCCACCGAGACGTTGAAGTTGTTCCAGCGCCCGGGCGTGCGCTTGGCGGTGATGAATTCGCGCACGTCGGGGTGGTCGATGCGCAGCACCCCCATCTGCGCGCCGCGCCGCGCGCCCGCGCTTTCCACCGTGGCGCAGGACTGGTCGAAGACGTTGATGTAGCTGCACGGCCCGGAGGCGACCGAGGCCGTGACCTTCACGCGCGCGCCGCGCGGGCGGATGCGCGAGAAGTCGTAGCCCACGCCGCCACCGCGGCGCATGGTCTCGGCGGATTCGCGCAGCGCCTCGTAGATGCCCGGGTAGCCGGCCTCGTCGCGGCCCTGGATGGAGTCGCCCACCGGCTGCACGAAGCAGTTGATGAGCGTGGCCTGCAGCTCGGTGCCGGCCGCGCTCATGATGCGCCCGGCGCCGATGCCGCCTTGGCGCAGGTGCGCCAGGAAGCGCGCCTCGAACCCGGCGCGCAGCTCGGGCGCTTCCACGCTGGCCAGGGCGCGCGCCACGCGGGCGAACAGCTGCTCGCGCGTGCTTTCGCCATCCTTGAGGTATTTTTCGCGCAGCACCTCTTCGCTGATGGGCTGGGGGTCCAGCTGGGGCAACAGCTCGCGCGCGGCGGGTTCTCTGTTCATGGTGTGGGTGTCCTCGGGCGTGGGCACACGCCCCATGGCTGCGTGAAGCCGCAGGGTACCCGCTTCCACGGCGCGGCGCACGTCGGCCCGATCGGCAGCCACCCGGGCCCCGCCGCCGCGCCGGCCCGGGCGCTCATTGCACCAGCGGCGAGCCCGCGCCGTCGAGCGCGATGCCACGCAGCGTCGCCTCGCCCACCAGGATCTGCATGTACTGGCGCCAGGCCACGGCGCGCGCCTGCAGCGCCAACTCGTCGGCGATGCGATCGGCGATGGCCTCGAAGGGCGGCAGCGTGCCATTGCGCCGACCCAGCACCTCGACGATGTGCAGGCCATGGCGCGAGTGCACCAGGCGCGGGTGCACGCCCATGCCCCAGGCGCTGTCGCGCAGGTGAAAGAGCTCGTTGGCCAGCTCGGGCGCGCAATCCTCGGGGGCGATCCAGCCCAGGTCGCCACCCTGGGCACCGCTCGGGCAGTTGGACAGCTCGCGCGCGAGGGCCTCGAACCGGCCGGGCTCGGCGTCCTTGCGCGTGAGTTCCAGCAGCGCGGCCTCGGCGCGCTGGGCCAGGCGGTGCACGTCCACCCCCGGCGTGACGGCGAACAGGATGTGGCGCACGTGGCGGGCCTGGCCCACCAGGTAGCGTTGGCGGTGCGCCTCGTAGTGGCGCCGGCAGGACTCGGCGTCGGGCACAGGGACCGTCACCTCATCGTCGAGCATGGCTTCGATGGCGGCGCGCTGGTCCGCGTTGAGTGGCGGCGCAGTGTGCACATCCTGCGCGGGCAGACGGCCCCGCCGCACCGCGGCCTGGCGCAGCAGCTCGGTGTGGGCGCGCTCGCGCAACTCGTCGGGCGCCAGGCGTTCGCCCGGGCCGACCAGCCGGACGCCGTTGACGCTGGGGGTTTCGGTGCTGGCCGCCGCCGGGGCGCCGGCGTTCGCGGCGCAGCCGCAGTGTCCGCTGCCGCAGCCGCTGGGTTCGTGTCCGGTCATGGCTCAGCGCTCCTGTCGGGTAGGCAATCCGAGGCGCCGGCTGCGCACCACCTGGTAGGGACGCAGCAGGTAGGCCACGGTGGCGAAGCCGCTCCACACGTGCACCAGGCGCGAGAACGGGAACAGCAGGAAGATGGTCATGCCGAGCACCAGGTGCACCTTGTAGGGCCAGGCCAGGTTCAGCAGGCCGCTCGCGTCGGGGCGCAAGGTGACGATGCGCTGCGCCCAGTCGGACAGCACCAGCATCACGCTGCCGTCGCTGTGGCCGAGGGAGAACGGCAGCGTGATCAAGCCCAGCACCAGCTGAACCCACAGGATGACCAGGATGAACAGGTCGGTGCGGTGGCTGGTGAGGCGGATGCGCGGATCGAAGATGCGCCGGTGCAGCAGCAGCGTGAGTCCCACGAAGCAGACCGCGCCAGCCACGCCGCCGGCCACCACCGCCAGCATCTGCTTGTGCGCCGGCGAGATGAAGGGTTCGTAGACCCAGTGCGGCGTGAGCAGGCCCACGGCGTGGCCAAAGAACAGGAACAGGATGCCGGCGTGGAAGAGGTTGCTGCCCCAGCGCAGCTGCCCGGCGCGCAGCAGTTGCGAGGAATCGCTCTTCCACGTGTACTGGTCGCGGTCGAAGCGCGCCAGGCTGCCCATGAGAAAAACCGACAGGCAGATGTAGGGATAGACGCTGAACAGGATGTTGTGCAAGGTGTTCACGGCTGCACTCCTTGGGTGGCGGACCGCACGAAACGAACGGCTTGCGCCGCGCCGGGGCGGGCCTGGCCGGCGGTGGAGCAGCCGTCGAAGACCGGCGGCTCTTCCCAGGTCTGGTCGAGCGGCTCGTCCTCGGGCACGGCCACCGGCTCGGCGCGCTCGCCCGCGAGCTCGAGCACGGCGGCCAGCACGCTGGCGTAGGGGCTGCCTTTCTTGAGCAAGGCGCTGAAGAGGGCGCGCAGGATATGGGCCGTCTCGGCCAGCAGCTCGCGCGCCTGCGCCGGCGGCTGGGTGGACGCGTACTCGAGCAATACGCTCAGGTGGTCGGGCAGCTCGTCCTCGCGCAGCAGCAGGCCGGCCTGCTCGTAGGTGCGGATCAGATCGATCATGGCCGGTCCGCGGTCGCGCGAATCGCCGTGCACGTGTTCGAACAGGTGCAGCGAGGTGCTGCGGCCACGGTCGAACAGCTCCACGAATTCGGCCTCCACCGCCAGCGCGGGGCGGCGCGCCAGGCGCGCCAGCAGCAGCTCAAGCTCGCCGCGGCGCGCCACGGCGAGCGCGCCCTCGCCGGCCAGCGCCTGGGCCATGTCGGCGGCGTGGGCGCGCAAGGCCTCGTCGGGGTAACTCAGCAAGCGGGCCAGAACGCGCAAGGTGCGCGGGGCCGCGGGTGCGGGCGCGAAAGGGTTCTTCATGTCAGATCTCCGCCTGGATGGGAATCGTGCGGCGCTTCTCGCTGCCGAACAGGCTGGTCTCGGTCACGCCCTCGCTGCAGCCGTTGCCGAAGCTGAAGCCGCAGCCGCCCTTGACGTTGAAGGCGTTCTCCGCGTACTCGCGGTGCGTGCTGGGGATGACGAAACGGTCCTCGTAGTTGGCGATGGCCATCACGCGGTACATGGCCTCCACCTGCGCCACTGTGAGACTCACCTGGTCGAGCACGCTCTGGTTGAGCACCCCCTCCACGTGCTTGCTGCGCTGGTAGGCGCGCAGGGCCAGCAGCCGCTCGAGCGCGCGCGCCACGGGTTGCGTGTCGCCGGCCGTGAGCAGGTTGGCCAGGTACTTGAGGGGAATGCGCAGCTGCGAGACGTCGGGGATCTCCCCGTTGATGCCCAGCTGGCCCGCGTTGGCGGCGGCCGTGATGGGCGACAGCGGCGGCACGTACCAGACCATGGGCAGGGTGCGGTACTCGGGGTGCAGCGGCAGGGCCACCTGCCAGCGCACGGCCATCTGGTACACCGGGCTGTGGCGCGCCGCCTCCAGCCAGGCCTCGGGAATGCCGTCGGCGCGCGCCTGCTCGATCACGGCCGGGTCGTTCGGGTCGAGAAAGATGTCGAGCTGCGAGCGGTAGAGATCGATCTCCTGCTCGGCGCTGGCCGCTTCGGCGATGCGGTCGGCGTCGTAAAGCAGAACGCCGAGGTAGCGGATGCGGCCCACGCAGGTCTCGCTGCACACCGTGGGCTGGCCGGCCTCGATGCGCGGATAGCAGAAGGTGCACTTCTCGGCCTTGCCGCTCTTCCAGTTGTAGTAAATCTTCTTGTACGGGCAGCCGCTCACGCACATGCGCCAGCCGCGGCACTTGTCCTGGTCGATCAGCACGATGCCGTCTTCCTCGCGCTTGTAGATCGAGCCCGAGGGGCAAGAGGCGACACAGGCGGGATTCAGGCAGTGCTCGCACAGGCGCGGCAGGTACATCATGAAGGTGTTCTCGAACTCGCCCACCATGGCCTTCTGCGCGTCGAGGAAGCCGTCGAAGTTGGGGTCCTTGCTGCGCTTGGCGAACTCGCCGCCGAGGATCTCTTCCCAGTTGGGGCCCCACTCGATCTTCTCCATGCGCTGGCCGGTGATGAGCGAGCGCGGCCGCGCCGTCGGCGCGTGCCGCATCTCGGGCGCGGACTGCAGGTGGTCGTAGTCGAAGGTGTAGGGCTCGTAGTAGTCGTCGATCTGCGGCAGGTTCGGGTTGGCGAAGATCTTCATCAGCAGCGACCACCGGCCGCCCTGGCGCGGCTCGAGGCCGCCGTCGGCGCGGCGCACCCAGCCGCCCTTCCAGCGGTCCTGGTTCTCCCATTCCTTGGGGTAGCCGATGCCGGGCTTGGTCTCCACGTTGTTGAACCAGGCGTACTCGACGCCGGGCCGCGTGGTCCAGACGTTCTTGCAAGTGACGGAGCAGGTGTGGCAGCCGATGCACTTGTCCAGGTTCAGCACCATGCCGATCTGTGCGCGCACTTTCATGCTTGTTCTCCTGGGGCGGGGGATTCGTGGGTGTCGACGCCGAACAGCGTCACCAGGGCCGAGCAGGCCTCGATGGCGCGCACGGCGTGCTCTTCGTCGGGAGGTATGTGGCACAGGTCGCCCGCGCCCAGCACGAGCCGGCGACCCATGGCATCGAACTCGAGGCGGCCTTCCAGGCACTGGATGACCATGCGGTCGCGCACGCGATGCGGCGCGAGCACCTGGCCGGCCGTGAGCACCAGCCGGAAGATCTGCAGGCCACGGTCGCGCACCAGGGTGCGCGACGAGGACGCGGCGAGCGCCGGGCCCAGAGGGCCGGCGGCGATCACCTCGGCGGCGGCGGCGTGGGGCAAAGCCATGTGGTGCTCCCGCCGCGTTCAGGGGTTCTCGCCCTGGGCCTGATAGGCGCGGGCCAGGTGATCGTCGCGCGGCGTGTCGAGCCAGTCCACCCGGCGCATCTTGCGCACCACCACGAACTCGTC
>NZ_MKSS01000384.1:0-967 GCF_001897365.1 Hydrogenophaga sp. 70-12 | reverse complement strand
CACGGCCAGGCCCACGGTGCGGAACTTCAGGCCTTTCATGTCCTCGACCTTGGCCACCGGCTTCTTGAACCAGCCCAGGGGCTGGCAGGGCATGGGGCCATAGAGGAAGGACGCGACGTCCATGTTCAGGGACTTGTAGATCTCGTCCACTAGGTCCTTGCCGCCGCCGTAGTAGTGCCAGGCCAGCACCATGTTCGGGTCCATGCCGAAGGCGGGGCCGGAACCCCAGAGGGCCAGGGCCGAGTTCTTGCCGTAGTGGTAGGCGATCACGCCGTGGCCGCCGTCCAGCGTGCCCTTGGACACCGCTTCCAGCAGCTGGAAGGCCGGCACCACCGCGCCAGCGGGCAGCACCTCGATCTTGAGGCGGTTGCCCGCCATGTCGTTGACTTTCTTGGCGAAGTCGTTGGCGTACTCGTGGAAGATGTCCTTGGCGGGCCAAGTGGACTGGAAGCGAAGCGTGGTGGTTTGCGCGGTGGCCACCATGGGCACGGCCATGGCGCCGGTGGCGACGGCGGCACCCTTGAGCACGCCGCGACGGGACGTGACGGTTTTCTTCTCGGACATCGGTTTGTCTCCAGTGAGGGTCAGGTGGAGCGGGCATCATCCTTCCGGGTGCATGCTTACCAAGACAGGGTTTTCACGGAGCGTGTGGCACGGTGTCAGCCTCTTGTCCGCCTTCTGCCAGCGAAGGGGACAGCGGTCAGTGAACCGCGTGAATTTTTTTGAAGCGGGCGATGAAATTCTTCAAAATTTCATAATGTGAATTGTGGCGCTGCGTGTGTCTCAGGGCGGGTGTCGGCCCGCGGGCGCCAATGGCACCGATCTGGTGCTGCTGCAGTGCAGCCGAAAAGGCGTGGGAGTGGCGGGCTGGACGCGTAACCGAATGCGAGAGCCAGCCACAACATGTTGCGAAAAAGAAGCGCCTGCCCGACCACTGGTCGGTTTTCCAAACTCAAAGTTGAGACGA
>NZ_MKSS01000383.1:0-5926 GCF_001897365.1 Hydrogenophaga sp. 70-12 | reverse complement strand
CGGTCACGGCGCAGGCGATGGGGTGGCCCACGCCGCGGTACTGGCAGGTGGGCGTCTTGTTCTGGAACACCACGTCCAGCTTGGCGCGGTAGTGCTGGTGCTTGTAGGGCCCGCCCACCAGGTTGACCACCTGGTTGCCCTCGATGGCGCTGGTGCGCGGAAACATCGAGTAGGGCCCGATGGCGGTGAGGTCGTCGATATCGAAGCCGAGGATCTCGCCGTCCTTGTTGGCCGCGATGCGGCCGCGCACGCGGTGGTGGCGCGCGTGGATGTCGCTGGTGAAACTCTCCAGCCGGTCGGCCACGAACTTCACCGGACGGCACAACAGGATGGACAGGGCCACGGTCGCGAAGTCGTCGGGATAGGCGTGCACCTTGATGCCGAACGAGCCGCCCACGTCCTTGCAGATCACGCGGATGGCGCTCGCGGGCAGGTCGAACTGGCGGCCGTAGAGGTCCTGCATCATGTGCGGCGCCTGGCAGGAGTGGTAGACCGTGAGGCGCTGCTCGGCCGAATTCCAGTGCGCGATCTGCCCGCGCGGCTCCAGCGTCACGCCGGTGTGGCGGCCGAACTCGAACGTGGCCTCGGCCACCGCATCGGCTTCGGCGAACACCCGATCGACCTCGCCCACGTTCAGGCTGCGCGTGAAGCACAGGTTGTCGCCCAGCTCGGCGTGGATCGGTGGCGTGCCGGCGTCCAGCGCGGACTCCATGTCGGTGGCCAGCGGCAGTTCCTCCCAGTCCACCACCAGGTGCTGCAGCGCGTCCTCGGCCTGCGCGCGCGTTTCCGCCACCACCGCCACCACGGGCTCGCCCTGCCAGCAGGCGCGTTCCACGGCCAGCGCGTGCTGCGGCGCGGACTTCATGCCCGCCAGGTGGCCCAGCACCGCCACCCAGGGCTTGCAGACCTTGGCGAGGTCGTGGCCGTCGGCCACCATCAGCACGCCGGGCATGGCGCGCGCGGCGTCGGCCTGCACGGCCTTGATGCGCATGTGCGCGACCGGGCTGCGCCAGAACACCACATGCGCCAGGCGCGGCAGTTCGATGTCGTCGATGAACTGGCCCAGGCCCTGCGTGAGGCGCTCGATGCCGCCGCGCGGCACCGGCGCGCCGATGTAGCGCTGGTCCTCGGTGACGGGCGCGATCGGCGTGGCCTGTTCGACGCCGGGCTCGAGGTTGACGATGTCGCGTTTCACAGGGCGGCCTCCTGGCGCTGGCGCAGCACGTCGCAGATCGCATCGACGATGGCGTGGTAGCCGGTGCAGCGGCAGTAGTTGCCCGAGATCCAGTCGCGCACCTCGGCGCGCGTGGCATCGGGGCGCGTCTCCACCAGCTCCTTGGCCGCCATCAGCATGCCCGAGGTGCAGAAGCCGCACTGCAGCGCGTTGCGCGCAACGAAGGCCTGCTGCAGGTCGCGGATCGCGCCACTCTGGCTCAGACCTTCGATGGTCTTGACCTCGCCGCCATCGGCCTGCACGGCCAGCGTGAGGCAGCCGCGCACGATCTGGCCGTTGAGTTCCACGGTGCAGGCGCCACAGACGCCGTGCTCGCAGCCGAGGTGGCTGCCCTTGAGGCCGAGGTCCTCGCGCAGGAAATCCACCAGGTGGGTGCGCGGCTCGACGCGGCAATGGCGCGTGTGGCCATTGACGCTGACTTGGATGGGATGCAGGTCCGACATGGGCGTGGGGCTTTCGGGTCAGGCGAGCGCCGCGGCCAGCAGGCGCTGCAGCAGCACGCCGGCCAGGTGGCGCTTGGTCTCGGGGGTGTTGGTGAGGTCGGGCAAGGGATCGATCTCGGCGCGCAGGCTGGCCACGGCGAGCGCCAGCGTGGCCTCGTCGGGCGCCTTGCCGTCGAGCAGGGCTTCGGTGCGGCGCGCGCGCCAGGGCGTGGTGGCCACGCCCATGAAGGCCAGCCGCGGCGACGACAGCGCGCCGCCGCGGCGCCGCGCCGAAGCCGCCAGGCCCACGATGGCGTAGTCGCCGTGGCGGCGCGCGAGCTGCGCCATGCCGCTCCACCCATCGGGCGCCGCCACCGGAATTTCGCCCGCGACCACGATCTCATCGGGCCGCAGCGCGGTGGTGTACAGGCCGGTGAAAAAATCGTCGGCGGCGATGCGGCGCTCGCCCGCCGGTCCTTGCGCCACCACCGTGCCGCCCAGCGCGAGCATGCAGGCGGGCCATTCGGCCGCCGGGTCGGCGTAGGCGATGGAGCCGCCCCAGGTGCCGCGGTTGCGGATGGCCCGGTGCGCGATGTGGGGCGCGGCCTCGACGAGCAGTGGCGCGTGCCGCGCCACCAGGGGGCTTTGCTCGATCTGCGAGTGCGTGGCCAGCGCGCCGATGCGCAGCACCTCGCCGCAACGCTCGATGCCGCGCAGCGCGGCCAGGCCGGTGATGTCGATCACCAGCGCGGGCTCGGACAGGCGCATGTTCAGCGTGGCCATCAGCGTTTGCCCGCCGGCCAATACGCGCGCGTCGTCGCCATGGCGAGACAGCAGGTCGATCACCTGCTCGATCGAGCCGGCCTTGACGTAATCGAATGCAGCGGCCTTCAAGGCACCCTCCTCAAGCGGACAACAGGGAAGCGATCCACACGCCGAAGCCGGTGGCCAGGGCGCCCAGCGCAAACCACAGCACACGCACGCCCTCGCCGAGCGGCGCGGGTGCCTGCGCCGATACGGCCCGGGGTGCGGGCGCGACGGACGCGGTGGTGGTGGCCGGCGCACCCGCCGCCGCGGGTGGCGCAGCGTCAGCGGGCGCGGTCTCTTGCGCCACGGTCTCGGCCAGCGGCACCGCCGCGCCAGGCGCCAGCTCGCCCTGGAAGGCCGCGAAGAACTGGTCCGCCATCTGCTTGGCGGCCGCGTCGATCATTCGCCCGCCCACCTGCCCCAGCTTGCCCCCCACCGAGGCCTGCGCCGTGTAGCGCAGCCGCGTGTCGCCGCCTTCGTCGGCCAGCGACACGGTGGACTGCCCCTTGGCCATGCCCGCCGCGCCACCCGAGCCCTCGAACTGCAGCGTGCAGCCCTCGCCGGGGCGCACGTCCTGCAAGCGCAGGTGGCCCGTGAAGCGCGCGCGCACAGGCCCCACCTTCACGGCCACGCGCGCCGTGCGCTCGGTGTCGCTGGTGGCCTCCAGGCTTTCGCAACCGGGGATGCAGCGCGCCAGGACCTGCGGGTCGTTGAGCGCGGCCCAGACCGTGTCGCGAGGTGACGCGATGAGGATGTCTCCGTTGAGTTCCATTCGTTTTCTCTGCCCCCGGGTTTTCACGGGTGCGCTTGTTTACCAACCGTTCAACAATGCTATGTCTCATTGACCGTTCGGTAAATAGCGTGCGCATACAGAAAAACCCTGAGCGAGCCAAAAAAGTCGACGCGGCAGCGGCCGAAGGCGCACCCGCGCGCCGCCGGCTCAGCGTGTCCGAACGCGAGCGCCAGATCGTCGACGGCGCGATCCAGTTCTTCGCCTCCAACGGCTTCGGCGGCCAGTTGCGCGACCTGGCCAAGAGCATTGGCGTGACGCACGCCCTGCTCTACCACTACTTCCCCACCAAGCAGGCGCTCATCGACCGCGTGTACCTCGACGTGTTCGAGGGCCGTTGGCGCGACAGCTGGGACGAACTGCTGGACGACACCAAGGCCGACGTCGAGGACAAGTTCACCGCCTTCTATGCCGACTACGTGAACAACGCGCTCTCGCGCGAGTTCGTCCGCATCCTCATGTTTTCGGGCCTGATGGACCACGCCATCTCCGACCGCTTCTTCGCCATGCTGCGCGAACGCCTGTTCCCGCGCCTGATCCGTGAGACGCGGCGCTTCCGCGGCTCGACTTCGCGCGCCAAGCCCAGCGAGCGCGAACTCGAACTGCTCATGGGCCTGCACGGCGGCATGTTCTACATCTCGATCCGCCGCTGGATCTATGGCCAGGACGTGCACAGCGAGGCCATGCACGACACCTGCGACGAAGCCCTGGTGCGCGACCGCGTGCGCGGCTACCTGCAGGCCAGCCGCGAACTGCTCACCCAGAAGAACCCGGCTCGATGAGCCGCCATCCCAAGAGCAACAGAAGGAGACACGACAGATGAAGCTTTCAACCCTCGCCGTGGCCGGCGCACTGGCCCTGGGCACCGGCCTGGCCGCGCTGCCCGCCGCCGCGCAACAGCGCATCACGGTCAACATCGGCTCCAGCCACCCCACCTCCAACATCTGGGCCTATGCCATGAAAGAGGTGTTCCAGCCCGAGGTGGACCGCATCCTCAAGGCCGGCGGCGGCAAGTACGAGATCCGCTGGCGCGAAAACTACGGCGGCACGCTCTACAAGTTCACCGACACGCGCACCGCCGTGCGCGACGGCATCGTCGACGTGGGCATGGTCGGCACGGTCTGGGAAAACTCGGCCATGCCGCTGCAGAACGTCACCTACTTCACGCCTTTCGCCACCACCAACCACGAGCTGCTCATCGAAATCTTCGACAAGCTCAACACCACCGTGCCGGCGCTGCGCGAGAGCTGGGCCGCGCAGAACATGGTGCCGCTGTCCTCGCTGATCACCGACAGCTACGACATCTACGCCAACTTCCCGATCCGCACCATGGCCGATCTTCACAACAAGAAGATCAACGCGCCCGGCACCTCGGCCAACTGGCTGCGCGAGACCGGCGCCACGCCGGTCGACGGCGCCCTCACCACCTACTACACCAACATCCAGACCGGCGTGACGCAGGGCGCGCTGTCCTTTGCCAGCGGCATCGGGCCGGCGCGCGTGTACGAAGTGGCCAAGTACCTCACGCGGGTGGACGTGGGCTCCATGTACTTCGGCAGCGTTGCCGCGAACAAGAAGTTCCACGACGCCCTGCCCAAGGAAGTGCAGGACGCCTTCGCCCAGGCCGGCAAGGCCACGTCCAAGGCGCATGGCCAGCACGTCACCAAGACGGCCAACGCCGCGCTGGACACCATGAAGGCCGCGGGCCTGCAGATCGCCGACCTGCCGGCGGCCGAGAAGGCCAAGTGGGTCAACGGCCTGCCCAACATCGTGCAGCCCTGGCTGCAGGCCACGGGCGACAAGGGCAAGGCCGTGCTCAAGGCCTACTTCGACGAGCTGCGCGCGCACGGCGTGAAGCCGCTGCGCGACTGGGACGGCCAGAACCGCTGAGCCCCGGCGCCCGCGCCCGACGCCACGTGGCGACGCGCGCGCCCCAGTGAAAGTGAACCGTGCACAAGAAAGCTGAACCCGCCGCCGAGGGCGGCGCCCCCGCCCCGGCCAACCCGCACCCGCTGCAAGGCATCGCGCGCACGCTCGCGGCCGCCGGCACCGTGTGGATCTTCCTCATGATGATGATGGTCGTGGCCGACGTGGTCGGCCGCAACTTCCTCGACAGGCCCATCACCGGCGTGGCGGAATTCGCCGCGCGCTCGGTGGCCTCCATCGTGTTCCTGCAGCTCGCCGCCGCCATTTGCTCGGGCCGCATGACGCGCAGCGACTTCCTGCTGCGGCTCATCGGCGCACGTTCGCTCGGCGCGCTGCGTGTGCTCGAGGTGGGCAACGCCCTGCTGGGCTGCCTGCTGTTCGTGGCACTGGCCTTCATCGCCTGGCCCGAACTCTCCCAGGCCTGGAGCACGAACGAGTTCTTCGGCGTGCAGGGCGTGTACACCGTGCCCACCTGGCCCTTTCGCGCCCTGATCGTGGGCGGCTCGCTGGTGGCCGCGGGCGCTTACCTGCTGCAGATCCCTTCGCTGTGGCGCCACGCGGGCGACTTCGGAGATCCGCATGAGTGAACTGGTTTTTGGCGGGCTGCTGATCGGCGCGCTCGTGGTCTTCGTGCTGCTGGGCGTGCACATCGCCGTGGCGCTCATCGGCATCGGCTTCGCAGGCATCTGGCTCATGCGAGAGGACGTGGAGATGGCCATGCGCCTGCTCTACCTCTCCGCCTACAAC
>NZ_MKSS01000382.1:0-48568 GCF_001897365.1 Hydrogenophaga sp. 70-12 | reverse complement strand
TGGGGTAGTCGCCGCCGAAGACGTTGAGGTGCTCGCGCGCGCCCACGGCCACCTGGGCCACGAAGGGCATCAGGTTGTTGGGGATGCCGGCCGGGTCCTCGCCGATCAGGCCGCTTTCGTGCGCGCCCACCGGGTTGAAGTAGCGCAGCGTGCCGATGCGCCAGTGCGGCTGCGCGGTCTGCAGCGCCTGAAGCATGTCCTCGATGACCAGCTTGGTGTGGCCGTAGGGGTTGGTGTGGCTGCGCGCGAAGTCTTCGGTGATGGGCACGCGCACCGGGTCGCCATAGACCGTGGCGCTGCTGGAGAACACCAGTGTGGGTGGCTGCGAGGGGTCTTCGGCGGCCAGCGCCGACATGGCCTGCAGCAGGCTGGTGGCGCCGCCCAGGTTGTTGCGGTAGTACTTGAGCGGATCGGCCACGCTCTCGCCCACAGCCTTGTCGCCCGCGAAGTGCACGACGCCCGCCGGGCGGTGGCGGCGCAGCACCTCGGTGAGCCAGGGCGTGTCCAGCACGTCGCCGCGCTCCAGTGGCAGGGCTTGGCCGGTGATGCGTTGCAGGCGCTCCATCACCACCGGGTGGCTGTTGGCGAAGTTGTCGAGCACGATGGGCGCGTAGCCAGCCTCGACCAGGGCCACGGCGGTGTGGCTGCCGATGTAGCCGGCGCCGCCGGTGAGCAGGATCTTCATGCGGGTGCCTATTGGGGTTTGGGCTCGCGGCCGTAGACGTCCTCGAGGCGCACGATGTCGTCCTCGCCGAGGTAGGCGCCGGATTGCACCTCGATCATCTCCAGTTCCATCTTGCCGGGGTTGTGCAGGCGGTGCACCTCGCCGATGGGGATGTAGGTGGACTGGTTCTCCGACAACAGGAACACCTCCTGGCCGCGCGTGACCTCGGCCGTGCCCTTGACCACGATCCAGTGCTCGGCGCGGTGGTGGTGCTTCTGCAGGCTCAGCGAGGCGCCGGGTTTGACGCCGATGCGCTTGACCTGGAAGCGTGCCCCCGTATCGATGCTGTCGTACCAGCCCCAGGGTCGCGCCACGCGGCGGTGCGCGGCGGCCTGCGGCACGTCGCTCTTGGCCAGATGGGCCACCACGTCCTTCACCTGTTCGGCGTGGTCGCGCTGGGCCACGAGCAGGGCGTCGGGTGTGTCGACGATGAGCAGGTCGTGCGTACCCAGCGCCACCACGGGCCGGTGCGGCGCGTGGATGAAGGTGTTGGCCGCGCGCAGGGCATGGCCCTGGCCCTGCACGCGGTTGCCGTTGCCGTCGGCGGGCGCGAGGTCGGCCACGGCGTTCCAGCTGCCCACGTCGCTCCACTGGCCCTGGAAGGGCACCACGGCCACGTCGTCGTGCGGCTCCATCACGGCGTAGTCGATGCTCTGCGAGCGGCACGCCAGGAAAGGCTCGGCCACCGGGCGCACGAAGCGGCAGCGGCCCACGGACTCTTCCTTGGGCGCGGCCATGGCCTGCTCGCAGGCGACCCAGATGTCGTTCGCGTGGCGCTGCAGCGCGGCCCGCAGGGTGGCCGCGCTGGCCAGGAAGATGCCCGCGTTCCACAGCACGCCGCCTTGCAGCAGAAGCGCCTGCGCGGCCTCGGCAGCGGGCTTTTCGATGAAGCGGGCCACGCGGCGGCTGCCGTCGGGGCGCGGCTCACCCTGGGCGATGTAGCCGTAGGCCGTGCTGGGGAAGGTGGGCATCACGCCGAAGGTGACGATGGCGCCAGCCTGCGCCGCGGCCGCGCCTTGCCGCACGGTGTCGGCGAAGGCCACGGCGTCGGGGATGTGGTGGTCCGCCGGGCAGAACAGCAGCAGCCCGCTGCCGTCGCCATCGCGCAGGGCCTGCAGCGTGGCCAGAGCCATGGCGGCCGCGGTGTTGCGCGCGGCGGGCTCCAGCAGCAGCGTGCCGCCCTGGCCGCCCGACTCGATGGCGTCGGCCACCAGGAAGCGGTGCTCGTCGGCGGCTACGCACAGGGGCGGCTGTGCGCTCCAGGCCACACGGTCCAAGGTAAGGCGAAGTAAAGATTTGTTGCCCACCAGCGGGACGAACTGCTTGGGAAAACTCTGGCGCGACAGGGGCCACAGGCGGGTGCCCGAGCCGCCACACAGGATGACGGGAGTGATCTGCATTCGTGTGTATCCGGGAAGACCGCGCGTGATGCTGCGGTGCGGTGGCGTGCCGGGTCGCGGGCACGGGCCGTGGGTATTATGGTCAGCTTGTTTGTCAAATCGCTCGGGAGCAGTGCACGACATGACGACGATTCGTAAAGCCGTATTTCCCGTGGGTGGCCTGGGCACCCGGTTCCTGCCCGCCACCAAGGCCATTCCCAAGGAGATGCTGCCCGTGGTGGACAAGCCGCTGATGCAGTACGCCGTGGAAGAGGCCTACGCGGCCGGCATCCGCGAAATGATCTTCGTCACCGGCCGCAACAAGCGGGCCATCGAGGACCATTTCGACGTCGCCTACGAACTGGAGACCGAGCTGGAGGCGGCGGGCAAGGGCGCGCTGCTCAACCTGGTGACGTCCATCAAGCCCGACGACATGGACTGCTTCTACGTGCGCCAGCCGCGCGCGCTGGGCCTGGGCCATGCGGTGTTGTGCGCCGAGCGCCTGGTGGGCGACGAGCCCTTCGCCGTGCTGCTGGCCGACGACCTGATGCTGGGCAAGGACCAGCTCAGCGGCGGTGCCACCGTGCTGGCGCAGATGGTCAAGGCCTACGAGCGCAGCCCGGGCGCCGTGCTGGCCGTGCAGGACGTGCCGCGCGCCGAGACCAAGCGCTATGGCGTGGTCGACGTGCACGGCGCGAACGCCGCGCTGGCCGAGGTCTTCGCCATGGTGGAAAAGCCCGCGCCCGAGAAGGCACCGTCCACCCTGGCGGTGGCCGGGCGCTACATCCTCACGCCGGCGGTGTTTGAGAGCATCCGCCAGCAGCCGCGCGGCGCGGGGGGCGAGATCCAGCTCACCGACGGCATCGCCGCGCTGATCGGCAAGGAGCGCGTGCAGGCCTACCGCTACGAAGGCCGGCGCTACGACTGCGGCAGCAAGGAAGGCTTCCTGGAAGCCACCATCGACCTCGCCCTGGCCAATCCCGAGCTGAGTGGCTCGGTGCGCGCGCACCTGCAGCGCGTGATGGGCTGAGGCCCGTCGCCCGTTCAGGGGCCGAAGAGAAACACGGCGGGCAGATCCAGTGGCAGGTCGGCCGCCAGCGCGGGCTCGCGCCGCCAATCCGCCACGCGCGCGCTGTGGATGGCTTGTGTGGGCAGCGCCAGCCCGCAGGCCACGGCCAGGCGCGTGCCCGGTTGCAGGGTGTCGATCAGCGCGCGCAGCAAGGCCGCGTTGCGGTAGGGCGTCTCGATCAGGATCTGCGCCTGGCCGCTGCGCGTGGCCAGGGCGTCGAGTTCGCGCAGGCGCTTGGTGCGCGTGGGCGGGTCCTGCGCCACGTAGCCCACGAAGGCGAAGTGCTGGCCATTGAGCCCGCTGCCCGCGAGCGCGAGCATCAGCGACACCGGCCCCACCAGTGGGCACACCCGCAGGCCCAGGGCGTGCGCCGCGCGCACCACGCCGCTGCCGGGGTCGGCGATGGCGGGCATGCCGGCCTCGCTGAGCAGGCCGATGCCATGGCCCTGCAGCGCGGGCGCGAGCCAGTCGCGCGCCGCCCGGTCGTCCTGCGTGTGGTCGCCGCGCTTGTGCGTTTGCCGGGGCAACTCCAGGATCTGCTGCTCCTGCAGCGGCGCGGCCAGGCCCACGGCGGCGTCCACGCGCTTGAGGAAGGCGCGCGCGCTCTTGGCGTTCTCGGCGATCCAGTGGGTGAGCCGGCCGGCCACGGCCAGGGTCTCTCCCGGCAGCAGCGCCCCCAGCGGGTCCACGGCCTCGGACACGCCGAAGTCCAGCGGCGTGGGCACCAGGTAGAGCGCGCCCGGCGTCATGGCAGGCGCACGCCGGCGGCGCGCAGCATCTGGCAGGTGCGAATCAGCGGCAGCCCCACCAGGGCGGTGGGGTCGTCGCTGTCGATGCGCTCGAGCAGGGCGATGCCCAGGCCTTCGCTCTTGGCGCTGCCGGCGCAGTCGTAGGGCTGTTCGGCGAGCAGGTAGCGCTCGATCTCGCCGTCGTCCAGCTCGCGGAACGCCACGCGCACGGGAGCGATGTCCTGGCGCTCGAAGCCGCTGGCGCGGCAGACCACGGCCAGGGCGGTCTGGAAGACCACGGTCTGCCCGCGCATGCGGCGCAGCTGCAGCACGGCGCGTTCGTGGGTGCCGGGTTTGCCCAGCGGCTCGCCGGTCAGATCGGCCACCTGGTCGCTGCCGATGACCACGGCCTCGGGAAAGCGTTCGGCCACGGCGCGTGCCTTGGCCAGGGCCAGGCGTTGGGCGAGGGCGGCGGGGGCCTCGCCGGGCCGCGGCGTTTCATCGACCTCGGGCGCGGCCACCTCGAACGGCAGGCCCAGGCGCTGCAGCAGCTCGCGTCGGTAGCGGGACGTCGATCCCAGGACCACGGCCCGGGCGGGGGAGGGGGTGTTGCTCATGGGCGTATTGTCGGGGCCTGCCTAGAATCGCCCGATGGCCAGCAAGCCCCCCGCTTCCGTTTTCAATCCGCAGCGCCTGGACGCGCTGCGCTTCGCCCAGGCCGGCGCCCGGCTCGAAGGCGATCCGCCGCTCACCGGTTTCGCGCGCCTCGCCGGTGACCTGCACCCGCCCGTCGACCCGAGCGAGCGCGTGCGCTGGCAGGCCCGGGGTGAGATGCGCGACGGGCCGACCGGCGGTGCCCCGCAGGCCTGGCTGCATCTGGAGGCACGCGCCCTCGTGCCCCTGACCTGCCAGCGCTGCCTGGCGCCGGTGCAGACCCCGGTGGAGGTGGACCGCTGGTTCCGTTTCGTGGCCGACGAGGCCACGGCCGAGGCGCTGGACGACGACAGCGAAGAGGACCTGCTCGCCTTGGAGCCACGGCCCAGCCTGGTCGAGCTGGTCGAGGACGAACTGATCCTGTCCCTGCCGCTGGTGCCCCTGCACGAGCGCTGCCCGCAGCCCCTGTCGGCGGCCGACGGGCCCGCCGGTGGCGAAAAGGCGCCGGGCAGTGAGCGCCCGCACCCCTTCGCGGCGCTGGCCAAGCTCAAGGGCCGGCCGTGAGGGGAGGCCATCCGCATCCGGATAACTCGGGCTATAATGCTTGGCTTTGCGCCAGGGCGGGCCTGAAAGGCCGGGCAGCGTGCGGTTTCCACCCCGTGTCCCAGCCGATGACGCCCTCGAGTCCTCACCAACGCCTTCCAGGAGCCCAACATGGCTGTCCAGCAAAACAAGAAATCGCCCTCCAAGCGGGGCATGCACCGTTCGCACAACGCACTGACCACCCCGGGCACCGCCGTCGAGCCCACCACGGGCGAAGTGCATCTGCGCCACCACATCAGCCCCAACGGCTTCTACCGCGGCCGCCAGGTGCTCAAGAACAAATCCGAAGCCTGATCCACGGGCTGCCCGCCGGGCGTGCGCGCGCGCGTCCGCTGGCCACGGAGACACGGGCCCGCATGCCGCATGCGGGCCTTTTTCATTAGAACGACGAGGTCGCCGCGAGCGTCCCGCAGGATGTCGAGATGATCACCATCGCCGTGGATTGCATGGGGGGAGACGTCGGGCCGGCCGTGACCATGCCCGCGGCCGAGGCCTTTCTGGCCAGCCACCCCCAGGCGCGCCTGCTGCTGGTGGGGCGCGCCGAGGACCTGCGCGACTGGTCCCGTCTCACGGCGCATGAGCGCTGCACCGTGGTGCCGGCCAGCGAGGTCGTGGACATGAGCGACCCGATCGAGGTCGCGCTGCGCCGCAAAAAGGATTCGTCCATGCGCGTGGCGGTCCAGCAGGTCAAGGACGGCCATGCGCAGGCCGCGGTCTCGGCCGGCAACACCGGTGCGCTGATGGCGATCTCGCGCTACCTGCTCAAGACGCTGGACGGCATCGAGCGCCCCGCCATCGCCACCCAGATGCCCAATGCGCGCGGCGGCGCCACCACCGTGCTCGACCTCGGCGCCAATGTCGACTGCTCCGCCGAGCACCTGCTGCAGTTCGCGGTGATGGGCTCGGCCCTGGTGGCCGCCGTCACCGGGCGCGACGACCCTTCGGTGGGCCTGCTCAACGTCGGCGAGGAGGTCATCAAGGGCAGCGACGTGATCAAGCAGGCGGGCCAGTTGCTGCGCCACGCCGCCACGGCGGGCGACCTGAACTTCCACGGCAACGTGGAGGGCAACGACATCTTCAAGGGCACCACCGACATCGTGGTGTGCGACGGCTTCGTGGGCAACGTGGCGCTCAAGGCGAGCGAGGGCGTGGCCTCGATGATCGGAGGCTTCATCCGCGAGGAGTTCACGCGCGGCCTGTGGCGCAAGCTGGCGGCCGTGGTGGCCATGCCGGTGCTCAACGCCATCCGCCAGCGCGCCGACCACCGCGTCTACAACGGCGCGGCCCTGCTGGGCCTGCAGGGCCTGGTGTTCAAGAGCCACGGCTCGGCCGACGCCTTCGCCTTCGAGCAAGCGCTGGCCCGCGCGTATGATGCCGCCTCCCGCGGCTTGCTGGACAACGTGAGACAACGCATTGCGCGTGCGCAGCCGCTGCTGTCGCCCGAGACGACCATCAGCGAGCGTGGCGGCATTCCGACCATCTGATTCCTCCGCATGAGCGCTTATTCCCGCATCACCGGCACGGGCAGCCATCTGCCGCCGCGCCGCCTGACCAACGACGACATGGTGGCCATGCTGGCGCCCAAGGGCATTGAGACCAGCGACCAGTGGATCATCGAGCGCACCGGCATCCGCGCGCGGCACTTCGCCGACGACGGCGTGTTCGCCAGCGACATGGGTGTGCTGGCGGCGCAGGCCGCGCTGGAAGCGGCCGGCCGCACGGCCAAGGACATCGACCTCATCATCGTCGCCACGTCCACGCCGGACATGGTGTTTCCGTCCACCGCCGCCATCGTCCAGCACAAGCTGGGCATCGCGGGTTGCCCGGCTTTCGACCTGCAGGCCGTGTGCAGCGGCTTCGTCTATGCCCTCACCGTGGCCGACGCGATGATCCGCGCCGGCACGGCGCGCAAGGCCCTGGTCATTGGCACCGAAGTGTTCTCGCGCCTGCTCGACTTCAACGACCGCACCACCTGCGTGCTGTTCGGCGACGGCGCGGGCGCCGTGGTGCTCGAGGCCTCCGACACGCCCGGCATCCTGGCGAGTGACCTGCACGCCGACGGCAAGCACGTGGGCATCCTGTGCGTGCCGGGGCACGTGTCGGGCGGCCAGGTCACGGGCCAGCCGCTGCTCAAAATGGATGGCCAGGCGGTCTTCCGGCTCGCGGTCACGGTGCTGGAGCGCGCCGCGCGCACCGTGCTGCACAAGGCCGGCCGCGTGGACACCGACATCGACTGGCTGATTCCGCACCAGGCCAACATCCGCATCATGCAGGGCACGGCGAAGAAGCTGCACCTGCCGCTGGAAAAGCTCGTCGCCACCGTGGACGAACACGGCAACACCTCGGCGGCCTCCATTCCGCTCGCCCTCGATCACGCAGTGCGTGGCGGCCGCGTGCGCCCGGGCGACACCGTGCTGCTCGAAGGGGTGGGCGGTGGCTTCACCTGGGGTGCGGTGCTGCTCGATTTTTGAACGAACGGACGGCGCCGCCGCCGCGCGCCGTCGCAGACAGCTGAACAGAATGAAACCGTTTGCCTTTGTCTTTCCCGGCCAGGGTTCCCAGTCCGTGGGCATGCTCGACGCCTGGGGTGACCACCCCGCCGTCGTCGACACCCTGCGCGAAGCGTCGGATGCCCTGGGCGAGGACGTCGGCCGGCTCATCAAGGAAGGCCCCAAGGAGGCTTTGGGCCTGACGACCAACACCCAGCCTGTGATGCTGGTGGCTGGCGTCGCTGCCTGGCGCGCCTGGCGCGCCGAGGGCGGCGAGCTGCCCGCCGCCGTGGCCGGCCATTCGCTGGGCGAGTACAGCGCGCTGGTCGCCGCCGAGGTGCTCACGCTGGCGGACGCCGCGCCGCTGGTGCGCTTTCGCGCCGCGGCCATGCAGGAGGCGGTGCCCGTCGGCGTCGGGGCGATGGCCGCGATCCTGGGCATGGACGCCGAGCGCGTGAAGGCCGGCTGCGCCGAGGCGCAGGCCACGTTCGGCGCGGGCAGCGCCGAGGTGGTGGAGGCCGTGAACTTCAACGACCCGGCACAAACCGTGATCGCGGGCAGCAAAGCCGCCGTCGACAAGGCCTGCGAGGTGCTCAAGGCCAACGGCGCCAAGCGCGCGCTGCCGCTGCCGGTGTCGGCGCCGTTCCACTCCAGCCTCATGAAGCCGGCCGCCGAGCGCCTGCGCGAGAAGCTGGCCAGCGTGGCGCTGGCGGTGCCGCGTTTTCCGCTCATCAACAACATCGACGTGGCGGTCGAGTCCGATGCCGACCGCATCCGCGACGCGCTGTACCGCCAGGCCTTCGGGCCGGTGCGCTGGGTCGAGTGCGTGCAGGCCATGCAGGCGCGCGGCATCGGTACCCTGATCGAATGCGGCCCTGGCAAGGTGCTGGCCGGCATGACCAAACGCATCGACGCCAGCATCCAGGGCGCCGCCCTGTACGACCCGGCCACGCTGGCCGAGGCCAAGGCCCTGCTGGCCTGAACCCGCCCATTCCAAAGAGGTCGATATGACGGATGTGAAATTCGCGGGCCAGGTGGCCCTGGTCACTGGCGCCTCGCGCGGCATCGGCGCGGCCATCGCGCACGAGCTCGCGCAACAGGGGCTGATCGTCATCGGCACCGCCACCAGCGGCGATGGCGCGGCCAAGATCGACGCCGCACTGAAGGCGGTGGGCGGGGCCGGCGCCGGCAGCCGCGGCGCGGTGCTCGACGTCAACGACGCCAAGGCCGCCGAAGCCCTCATCGACGAGATCGTCAAGGCGCACGGTGCGCTGCATGTCCTGGTCAACAACGCGGGCATCACGCGCGACATGCTGGCCATGCGCCTGAAGGACGAGGACTGGGACGCCGTGCTCGACACCAACCTCAAGGCCGTGTTCCGTCTCAGCCGCGCGGTCATCCGTCCCATGATGAAGCAGCGCTATGGCCGCATCATCAGCATCACCAGCGTCGTTGGCGCCTCGGGCAACCCGGGTCAGGCCAACTACGCCGCCGCCAAGGCCGGCCTGGCCGGCATGACGCGCGCGCTGGCGCGCGAGCTGGGCAGCCGCAACATCACCGTCAACTGCGTCGCGCCGGGCTTCATCGAGACCGACATGACCGCTTCGCTGCCCGAAGAGCAGCAGAAGGCCCTGCTGTCGCAGATTCCCCTGGGCCACCTCGGCAAACCCGCCGACATCGCGCACGCCGTGGCCTTCGTGGCCAGCCCGCGCGCGGCCTACATCACCGGCCAGGAACTGCACGTCAACGGCGGCATGTTCATGGCCTGATGTCCCTCGGGGTCCCGGCCCCGTCCCCCCGGCTAAAATGCCGCCCTGCATTCCAACCCACCCTTTGAGGGACCTATGAGCGATATCGAAGCACGCGTCAAGAAAATCATTGCCGAACAACTCGGCGTGGAAGAAGGTCAGGTCACCAGCGAAAAAGCCTTCGTGGCCGACTTGGGCGCCGACTCGCTGGACACGGTGGAACTCGTGATGGCCCTCGAAGACGAGTTCGGCATCGAGATCCCCGACGAAGAAGCCGAGAAGATCACCACGGTGCAGCACGCCATCGATTACGCGCTGAAGCACCAGAAAGCCTGATCGCCCCATGAGCCGTCGTCGCGTCGTCGTGACCGGCCTGGGTTGCATCAGCCCCGTGGGCAACACGGTGGCCGACTCCTGGGCCAATCTGTTGGCCGGGCGCTCCGGCATCTCCACGATCACCAAGTTCGACCCGTCGAACTTCGCGTGCCGCATCGCGGGAGAGGTCAAGGGGTTCGAGCTGGAGTCCTACATGAGCGCCAAGGAGGCGCGCACGATGGACACCTTCATCCATTACGGCATCGCCGCGGCCCACCAGGCCGTGATCGATTCCGGCCTGCCCACGGGCGAGGCATTGGGTGAGGAGGCCGCCACGCGGATCGGCTGCATCATCGGCTCGGGCATCGGTGGCTTGCCGCTGATCGAAGAAACCCATACCGAGCTGACCAACCGCGGGCCCCGCCGCATCTCGCCGTTCTTCGTGCCGGCCTCGATCATCAACATGATCTCGGGCCACGTGTCGATGCGCTTCGGCTTCAAGGGCCCCAACATCGCCATCGTGACGGCCTGCACCACGGGCCTGCACAGCATCGGCGAGGCGGCCCGCAAGATCGAGTACGGCGACGCCGACGTGATGGTGGCGGGCGGCTCGGAGGCCACGGTGTCGCCACTGGGCGTGGGCGGCTTTGCCGCGATGCGCGCCCTGTCGACCCGCAACGACGACCCCACCGCCGCCTCGCGACCTTGGGACAAGGACCGCGACGGCTTCGTGCTCGGCGAGGGCGCTGGCGTCATGGTGCTCGAAGAGTACGAACACGCCAAGGCGCGCGGCGCGAAGATCTACGCCGAGGTGGCGGGCTACGGCATGAGCGCCGACGCCGGCCACATGACCGCACCCAACATGGACGGCCCGCGCCGCGCCATGCTGAACGCCCTGCGCAACGCCGGCGTGAACGCCGACGAGGTCGACTACCTCAACGCGCACGGCACTTCCACGCCGCTGGGCGACATCAACGAGTCGAACGCCATCAAGGCCGCGCTGGGCGACCACGCCAAGCGCATGGTCGTGAGCTCCACCAAGTCCATGACCGGTCACCTGCTCGGTGGCGCCGGTGGCATCGAGAGCGTCTTCACGGTGATGGCCATCCATCAGCAGCAGATCCCGCCGACGATCAACATCGTCAACCAGGATCCCGAGTGCGATCTCGACTACTGCGCCAACACGGCGCGCGACCGCCAGGTGAACGTGGCGCTGAAGAACAACTTCGGCTTCGGCGGCACCAACGGTACCCTGGTGTTCAAGCGGGTCTGATCGTTTGACCACCCGGCCCGGCGCCCCATCGGTTGCCTATCCGGTGGGGCGTTGCCGTTTCTGGGGGCTGTCGCTGGCGGTCCTGGCGCTGGCCGTGGCCCTCTTGGCGGCCTGGATGGCGGCGTCCCTGGCGCTGAGTACCTGGCTGGCGCTGGCCGTGGCGGGCCTGGCCTGGATGGGCTGGGCCGCGCGCGTCGAGCGCCGCCTGGTCGTGGGCGTGCTGCGTTTCAGCGGTGCGCCGGGGCAGGGGGCGGCCTGGCGCTGGTCGCCGGACGGCTGCAGCGACGGCCTCGCGCTCGATGCCGTGCGGGTGGCGCTGGACCTGCAAAGCCGCGTCCTCTTGCAACTGAGGGGCTCTGCCGGCGCGCCGGTCTGGGTGTGGGTGGAGCGCGACCGGGCACCCGCCGACTGGCTGGCGCTGCGCCGCGCCCTGGTGTCCGATCGGCCGGTTTGACGCCCCGTCCGCGCCCCTGGAGGCGGTGGGGGCATGGGGTATAGTCCCGCGCGCATGACAACGGAAGACCACACCGCTCCGCCGCCGCCCGACAGCGACGTCATGCTGGTGCAACGCACCCTGGCCGGCGAGCGCCGCGCCTACGATCTGCTGGTCCTGAAGTACCAACGGCGCGTCGAGCGCCTCATCGGACGCATGGTGCGCGACAGCGACCTGGTCCAGGACATCGCCCAGGAAACCTTCATTCGCGCCTACCGCGCGCTGGCCCAGTTCCGGGGCGATGCCCAGTTCTACACCTGGCTGTACCGCATCGCCGTCAATACGGCGAAGAAGCAGCTGATGGAACTGAAACGCGATCCGCTGGTCTTCCAATCGCAGCTCAAGGGGGGGGAGGACGATGAAACTTCCGCTCCGGAGCGCGAACTAAACGCCAACGTAGCCGACACCGAGACGCCCGAGGCGGTGCTGGCCAGCAAGGAAATCGCCAACGCGGTCAACGCCGCGATGGAAGCCTTGCCCGAGGAACTGCGCATGGCCATCACCCTGCGCGAAATCGAGGGCCTGAGTTACGAAGAGATCGCCCAAGCACTCGAATGCCCCATTGGCACCGTGCGTTCCCGCATCTTCCGGGCGCGCGAAGCCATTTCGGCCCGCATCAAGCCCTTGCTCGACCGGCAGTCGGGCAAGCGCTGGTAAGAGGCCTGCCACGCTGAGGTCGCCGCCATGAACCAGCCCACTTCCTTCGATTCGGCCCACCCGGGCGCCGACCAGGTGTCGGCCCTGTGCGATGGCTACCTGGACGAGCGCGAAAGCGACGCCCTGTTCGCGCGCTGTCGCCTGGGCGACGAGGCCCTGGCGCAGTGGCGCGGCTACCAGCTCATCGGCGAGGTGCTGCGAGGCGATGGCGCGGCCCTGCCGGCCCGATCCCCCATGGATTTCCTGGCCGAGCTGAACCAGCGGCTCGACGCCGAGCACCAGCCCGCCGCGGACGCCGGGTCTCGGCCCGTGCGCGCGGTGCGTGGCGCGGCGGCGAACGACGCCTTGTTCCGCTGGAAGATGGTGTCGGGCCTGGCCAGCGTGGTGGCGGTCGCCGCCGTCGGCTGGACCGTGCTGGCCTCCGCGCCCAGTGGCCCGCAGGCGCCGGTGCTGGCCCAGGAGCGGGTGGCGCTGCCGCCCGCCACCCTGGCTTCGGCGCCGCCGCCGGCCGCGTCGGCCGGGGTCCCGTCCACGCGGCCGGTGGTGGTGTCCACCTCGCAGGGCCAGCTGATCCGCGACCCGGCGCTGGAGCGCCTGCTGTCCGAGCACCGCCAGCACGGCGGCATGTCGGCCTTCCAGACCTCGACCGGCTTCATCCGCAACGCCACCTACGACGCCGACGCCCGCTGATGGCCGCGCCCATGACGACCGCCGTTTTTCCCCCCGCCGTTCTGCCCTGCGCCCGTCGGCTTGGCGCGCCGCGGCTGCGCCGCTTCGGGGCCGCCCTGATCGTCTGGGCCTGTGCCGGTGGCTGGAGCGCGCCGGTGCTGGCCCAGGGGACCAGCGTGTCGCCGGGCGCGGGTTCCGCACGCAGCGTCACCGAATGGCTCTCGCGCATGCACCAGGCCTCGCTCCAGCGCTCGTACACCGGCACGCTGGTCGTCAGCTCCGGCAGCGCGATGTCGGCCTCCAAGATCTGGCATGTGTGCGACGGCACGCAGCAGATGGAGCGTGTGGAGACGCTCACCGGCGCGCCGCGCACCACCATCCGCCGCAACAGCGAGGTCATCACCTTCGAGCCGGAAACGCGCACCGCCATGGTCGAGAAGCGCGAATCGCTCGGCGTCTTTCCCGACATGCTGCGCACGCCGGCCAGCGCCATCGCGCAGTTCTACGGTGCCCGCGAAGTGGGCTACCAGCGCGTGGCGGGCCACATGGCCGACATGGTGGAGATCGTGCCTCGCGATGAGTGGCGCTTCGGCTACCGGATCTGGTCCGAGAAAAAGAGTGGCCTGATCGTGAAGCTGCAGACGCTGGGCGCCCAGGGCCAGGTGCTGGAGCAGGTGGCGTTCTCCGAACTGCAGCTCGACGCCCCCGTGAGCATGGACAAACTCGCGCGCCTCATGAAGGACACGCGCGGCTACGAGGTGATCAAGCCCGCGCTGCGCAAGACCACGCCGCAGGCCGAGGGCTGGCAGTTGAAGGAGTCCATCCCGGGCTTCACCGCCATGAGCTGCCACACGCGCGAAGTGCCCGGCGGCCCCCTGCCGGCGGGCCAGGCCCCCATGCAGTGGGTGTTCTCCGATGGGTTGGCGTCCGTGTCGCTGTTCGTCGAGCCCTTCGACCCGCAGCGCCACGGCAACGAGGAGCAGCAGGTGGCCATGGGGGCCACCCACTCCGTCAGCCGCCGTGTCGGCGACCATTGGGTGACCGCCCTGGGCGAGGTGCCTCCCGCCACCCTGAAACGTTTCGCCGACGCCTTGGAGCGCATCCGCTGAGACCGCCCTTGATCGACCACCGAAGAAAGCCGCCGATGTCCGCTGCCCGACTCCGTCCTTCCCTGCAAGCCCTGGCCCTGGCCGCCGCCTTCGGTGCGGCCGGATCCCTGGCTTTGTTCACGCCCACCCCCTCGCTCGCCCAGGCGGCCGCGACCAATGCGCGCGGCCTGCCGGATTTCACCGACCTCGTCGACCTGGTCGGCCCGTCGGTGGTCAACATCCGCACGCTCGAGCGCGCCGCGGCGCGCGGCAATGCCGAGGGCGGCCCCGACGAGGAGATGCTGGAGTTCTTCCGCCGCTTCGGCATCCCCATCCCGCCGGGCGTGACGCCGCGCGGCCCGCGGCAGGGCCCGCCGTCCGACGAGGCGCGTCCGCGCGGCGTGGGTTCGGGCTTCGTGCTCAGCGCCGACGGCTTCATCATGACCAACGCCCATGTCGTGGACGGCGCCGATGAGCTGATCGTCACGCTGGCGGACAAGCGCGAATTCAAGGCGCGCATCGTCGGTGCCGATGCGCGCACCGACGTGGCGGTGGTGAAGATCGAGGCCACCGGTCTGGTGCCGGTGAAGGTGGGCGACATCAACCGCCTGCGCGTGGGCGAATGGGTGATGGCGATCGGCTCGCCCTTTGGCCTGGAGAACACCGTCACGGCCGGCATCGTGAGCGCCAAGCAGCGCGACACGGGCGACTACCTGCCCTTCATCCAGACCGACGTGGCCATCAACCCGGGCAACTCGGGTGGGCCGCTGATCAACATGCGCGGCGAGGTCGTGGGCATCAACAGCCAGATCTACTCGCGCTCGGGCGGCTTCCAGGGCATTTCCTTCGCCATTCCCATCGACGAGGCCGTGCGCGTGTCCAACGAGCTGCGCGCCAGCGGGCGCGTCACGCGCGGGCGCATCGGCGTGCGCATCGACCAGGTGGGCAAGGAGGTGGCCGAGTCGCTGGGCATGGCGCAGCCCAAGGGCGCGCTGGTGCGTGGCGTTGAGCCCGATTCGCCGGCCGCGAAGGCGGGCGTCGAGCCGGGCGACATCATCCTCAAGTTCGATGGCAAGGAGATCGACAAGTCGGTTGACCTGCCGCGCCTGGTGGGCAACACCAAGCCGGGCACGCGCAGCACCATGACGGTGTTGCGCCGGGGCAGCCAGCGCGAGCTGAATGTGGTCATCGCCGAACTCGAGCCTGAGCGCCCCGAGGCGCGTGCCGCCGCCCCCGAGCCCAAGCCGGTGCCGAGCAACAACGCGACGCAGTCGCTGGGCCTGACGCTGGCCGAACTCGGCGCGGACGACGCCAAGGCGCTCAAGGTCAAGGGCGGCGTTCGCGTGATCGGTGTCGCCGGGCCCGCCACCCGGGCCGGCCTGCGCGAAGGCGACGTGATCGTGGCGGTGGCCAACACCGAAGTGTCTTCGGTCAAGGACGTGGAGGCGGTGCTCGCCAAGCTGGACAAGTCCAAGCCGGTGAATCTGCTGCTGCGCCGGGGCGAATGGGCCCAATACGCGGTGGTGCGGCCGCAGGCCCGGTGACGGGCCCGGGTGTGGAACGCCTTTCGGGTGGCTTGGGCCAATAACCCCCGCCCGTCCCCGGGCATCGGCGCCGTCCGTCGCCGGGTGTTTCGGGGATGCGACGCCCTCCCGAGCCCGTCCGGCGGGTCGGTTAATAGATAAGTTAGTGAGCACCAACAGGAATTCGGCCAGTCTTGACCGGATTCGATAAAATCCCGCGCGTTGTTGACGGATTGAAGCCGGCGCGCGAGCACCCAATTCACGATGCGGGAGCCCAGTCGCTCCCGGTGGTCCTTGATCCACAGCCGTTGCACAGCTTGTACCCAGAGCTTGTGGATAAGCTGTAAACAACTGCCCTGTTGCGGCCCGGCGACAGGGTCGGGAAGCTTGGTGGCGGCTGTCTGCGGGGGGCTTTTTGCCTACAATGAAACCCCAACTATCGCAGTTGCCATTGATTGTTGGTTACGGGCGCGTCAGCAGCTGACGCGCCCTTTTTTATGGTCGCGCGCCCTGGCCCGGCGCGCGATGAACATGGTCCCTGGCCCGGCCTTCCGATGAACCACATCCGCAATTTCTCGATCATCGCGCACATCGATCACGGCAAATCGACGCTCGCGGATCGCATCATCTCCCGCTGCGGCGGCCTCTCCGATCGTGAGATGAGCGAGCAGGTGCTCGACTCCATGGACATCGAGAAGGAGCGCGGCATCACCATCAAGGCGCAGACGGCCGCGCTGCAGTACAAGGCGCGCGACGGCCGCGTCTACAACCTGAACCTGATCGACACCCCAGGCCACGTGGACTTCTCGTATGAGGTCTCGCGTTCCCTGTCGGCCTGCGAGGGCGCCTTGCTGGTGGTGGACGCCAGCCAGGGCGTGGAGGCCCAGACGGTGGCCAACTGCTACACCGCTCTCGACCTCGGCGTGGAGGTGCTGCCAGTCCTGAACAAGATGGACCTGCCGAACGCCGACCCCGAGAACGCCAAGAGCGAAATCGAGGACGTGATCGGCATCGACGCGAGCGACGCCATCCCGTGTTCGGCCAAGACGGGCATGGGGGTCGAGGACATCCTGGAGGCCGTGGTGGCCAAGGTGCCGGCGCCGCGCGGCAACCCGGACGCCCCTCTGCGCGCCATGATCATCGACAGCTGGTACGACGCCTACGTGGGCGTGGTGATGCTGGTCCGGGTGGTGGATGGTCGCCTGCTCAAGGGCGAGCGCTTCAAGCTCATGGCCACCAACGCGGCCTACAACGCCGACAACCTGGGCGTATTCACGCCGGCCACCCAGCCCCGCGACTCGCTGGAAGCGGGGGAGGTGGGCTACATCATCGCCGGCATCAAGGAGCTCGCGGCCGCCAAGGTGGGCGACACCGTGACGCTGGAAAAGAAGCTGCCCAACAACGCCGGCCCGGCGGAGCGACCGCTGCCCGGCTTCAAGGAGGTGCAGCCGCAGGTGTTCGCCGGCCTGTACCCCACCGAGGCCAACCAGTACGACGCCCTGCGCGACGCCCTGGAGAAGCTCAAGCTCAACGACGCCTCGCTGCACTACGAGCCCGAGGTGTCGCAGGCCCTGGGTTTCGGCTTCCGCTGCGGCTTCCTGGGCCTGCTGCACATGGAGATCGTGCAGGAGCGCCTGGAGCGCGAGTTCGACCAGGACCTCATCACCACCGCGCCCAGCGTGGTCTACCAGGTGGTCAAGGGCGACGGCGAGGTGCTGATGGTGGAGAACCCCTCCAAGATGCCCGACCCCGGCCGCATCGAAGAGATCCGCGAGCCCATCGTCACCGTGCACCTGTACATGCCGCAGGAGTACGTGGGTCCGGTCATGACCCTGGCCAATCAGAAGCGCGGCGTGCAGATCAACATGGCCTACCACGGCAAGCAGGTCATGCTGACCTACGAACTGCCGCTGGGCGAGATCGTGCTGGACTTCTTCGACAAACTCAAATCCGTCAGCCGCGGCTACGCCAGCATGGACTACGAGTTCAAGGAGTACCGCCGCTCCGACGTGGTCAAGGTCGACATCCTGCTCAACGGCGAGAAGGTCGATGCCCTGTCGATCATCGTGCACCGCAGCCAGGCGCAGTACCGTGGCCGCGCGGTGGCAGCCAAGATGCGCGAGATCATCAGCCGACAGATGTTCGACGTGGCGATCCAGGCGGCCATCGGGGGCAACGTCATCGCGCGCGAAACCATCAAGGCGCTGCGCAAGAACGTGCTGGCAAAATGCTACGGTGGTGACATCACCCGCAAACGCAAACTGCTCGAAAAACAGAAAGCTGGCAAAAAACGCATGAAACAGATCGGCTCCGTCGAAGTGCCCCAGGAAGCGTTCCTGGCCATCCTGCAGGTGCAAGATTGATGAAGTCCGCGATGGGTGCGGTCACGGGGATCATCCTCGCGGCGTTCGGGCTCTATGCCGTGGCCTGGTACATGGGCGCGGTCGAGGGCAATTTCTCCCTGCTGCTGCTGCTGGCGACGCTCGTCACCGGCGTCTACTGGGTGATCGACAAGTTGGTCTTCCTGCCGCAGCGCCGCCGTGCGGCCGACCAGCTCGTGGTGGAGCACCACCAGCGCAAGGAGGCCCTGGCCAAGCAGGGCTTCAGCCAGATCGAGGGCGACATCGAACCGGCGCGGCAGCGGGCGCTGGCCCAGCCCTGGTGGCTGGATTGGACGGCGGGCCTGTTCCCGGTGATCCTGGCCGTTTTCGTGCTGCGCTCCTTCCTGTTCGAGCCCTTCAAGATTCCCTCGGGCTCCATGATCCCCACCCTGCGCGTGGGCGACCTGATCCTGGTGAACAAGTACCACTACGGCATCCGCCTGCCCGTGGTCAACACCAAGGTCTGGGACAACCAGGCGCCGCAGCGCGGCGACGTGGTCGTCTTCCGCTACCCGCCCAAGCCCAGCCTGGACTACATCAAGCGCGTGATCGGCCTGCCCGGTGACGAGGTGGCCTACCTGAACAAGCAGCTCACGGTGAACGGCCAGCCCGTGCCGCGGGTGGCGCAGCCCGACTTCTTCGACAAGGACTCGATGCGCTACGCCAAGCAATGGCAGGAAAGCCTGGGCGGCAAGCAGTACAACACCCTCAACGAGGACAACCGCCCGGCCTTCGTCGACGGTGCCACCCAGTTCCCCTTCGCCGAGAACTGCCGCTACAGCGTGGAGGGCGCGGTCTGCAAGGTGCCGGCCGGGCATTACTTCATGATGGGCGACAATCGCGACAATTCGCTCGACTCGCGGTATTGGGGCTTTGTGCCCGAAGCGAATATCGTGGGCAAGGCCTTCCTGGTCTGGATGAATTTCGGCGACCTCGGTCGCATCGGACGATTCGAGTAAGAGCGAACCCTGAGGAGGAGCGCATGAAGCTGAAGCGGCAACAACGGGGCCTGACCTTCGTCGGCCTGATCATCGTCGGCACCCTGCTGGCGCTCGCGGGCATCGTGGCGGCCCAGGTGTTCCCCACCTACCTCGAGTACATGGCCGTGCAGAAGGCGGTGCAGAAGGCCTCGGCGGGCAGCACGGTGGCCGAGGTGCGCGACATCTTCGACAAGGCGGCCACGATCGACGACATCCGCACCATCTCGGGCAAGGACCTCACCGTGGGCAAGCAGGGCGACCGCGTGGTGGTGTCCTACGACTACGTCCGCGAAATCCACCTGGCCGGGCCGGCCTGGCTGGTGATGAAGTACAAGGGCAGCTCGCAATGAGCGCGGCCCGGTTGATGGTTTGAGCCCCGATCTCACCGCGCTGCAGGGCCGGCTGCAGCACCGCTTCGCCAACCCACGCCTGCTGGAGCGGGCGCTGACCCACCGCAGCTTCGGCGCCGACCACAACGAGCGCCTGGAATTCCTCGGCGACTCCGTGCTCAACCTGGCCATTTCCGGCTTGCTGTTCGAGAAGCTGGACGCCCTGCCCGAGGGCGATCTGTCCCGCATCCGCGCCAACCTGGTCAAGCAGGACACCTTGTTCGGGCTCGCCCAGGCGCTGGGCCTGTCGTCCGGCCTGCGGCTGGGCGACGGCGAGAAGCGCTCGGGCGGGCACAAGCGCCCCTCCATCCTGGCCGACGCCCTGGAGGCCGTGATCGGCGCCGTCTACCTCGACGCCGGTTTCGAGACCGCATCGGCCCTGGTGCGGCGGCTGTACAGCGGCGTGGAGCTGAGCCACACCATGACGGCCCTGGGCAAGGACCCAAAAACCGAATTGCAGGAGTGGCTGCAGGGCCGCAAAATGAAGCTGCCCGTCTACCGCGTGGTGGCCACGCTGGGCGAAGCCCACAAGCAGACCTTCGACGTGGAGTGCACCGTGCAGGAGTCCGGCCACAGCGAGCGTGGCATTGGCGCCTCGCGGCGCGCGGGCGAGCAGGCCGCCGCCGCGGCCATGCTGCAGCACCTGATGGCCAGCGCGCGCTGACGAACCGATCCATGAGCCAGAAGACACCCGCCCCCCCGCCCGCCGACAACCTCGAGGCCATGCTGGCGCGCGCCCTGGGCAAGCCCGGCGCGGCCGAGGCCCCTGAGCCGAGACCCGAGGTGGCCGAGGCCGATAAGCGCTGCGGCTACGTCGCCATCGTGGGCAAGCCCAACGTGGGCAAGTCCACCCTGCTCAACGCGCTGGTGGGACAGAAAGTCAGCATCACCTCGCGCAAGGCCCAGACCACGCGGCACCGCATCACCGGCATCCGCACCGAAGGCGCGTCTCAGTACATCTTCGTCGATACCCCGGGTTTCCAGACCCGCCATGGCAACGCGCTCAACCGCTCGCTCAACAAGACCGTGCTGGGTGCCGTGGCCGACGTCGACCTGATCCTCTTCGTGGTGGAGGCCGGTCGATTCAACCTGGCCGACGCCAAGGTGCTGTCGCTGCTGCCGCCGGACGTGCCGGTGATCCTGCTGGCCAACAAGCTGGACGAGGTGCACCGCCGCGGCGACCTGGCGCCCTGGCTGCGCTCCATGCAGGAGCGCCACGCTTTCGCCGAGTTCGTGCCCATGTCGGCCAAGGCCGCCAAGGACATCCAGCGCCTGTTCACCATCTGCGAGAAGTACCTCCCACAGCAGCCCTGGATCCACGACGCCGAGGACCTGACCGACCGCAGCGAGCGCTTCATGGCCGCCGAGATGGTGCGTGAGAAGCTGTTCCGCCTCACCGGCGACGAGTTGCCGTACACCTCCACGGTGATCATCGACCGCTTCGAGGAAGAGGGACAGCTGCGCCGCATCGCCGCCACCATCGTGGTCGAGCGCGAAGGGCACAAGGGCATGGTGATCGGCGACAAGGGCGAGAAGCTCAAGCGCATCGGCACCGAGGCCCGCATGGAACTGGAAAAGCTCTGGGGCGGCAAGGTGTTCCTGGAACTGTGGGTCAAGGTTCGCTCCGGCTGGGCCGACGACGAGGCCCGCGTGCGCTCCTTCGGATATGAATGAGGCCTCCGCGCTCCACCGCTGCGCGCGTCGCTGCCCCCCGCGGGGGCTGGCCTGCCGTGGGGCGGCCCGGCGGCAGGCCGATGCCTATCGATGAAGGCCCGGGTAGCCGACGAGTCCGCGTTCGTCCTGCACCGCTACGACTGGAGCGAGACCAGCCTCGTGCTGGAGGTGTTCACGCGCTACCACGGCCGCATCGCCCTGGTGGCCAAGGGTGTGAAGCGGCCCACCTCACAGTTCCGCCCCGTGCTGCTGCCGCTGCAGCCGCTGCAGCTGAGCTGGAGCGGCGATGCCGAGGTCCGCACGCTCAAGGCCGCGCATTGGGTGGGGGGACACGTCATGCCCACCGGCGAGGCGCTCATCGCGGGCAGCTACCTGAATGAACTGCTGATGCGCCTGCTGGCGCGCGAAGACCCTTACCCGCGCCTGTTCGACTGGTTCGCCACCGCCGTGCACACCCTGGCCGAGCAGCCCGACGCGCGCAGCGTGGTGCTGCGCGCCTTCGAGCTGTTGCTGCTGCGCGAGACCGGCCTGCTGCCCGACCTGCTGCGCGAGGGCGCGACGCTGGCCCCCTTGAGCGAGGCCGGGCGCTACGTGCTGCAGCCCGAGTCCGGCCTGCGCCTGGCGCACGATGAGGACCACCACGCGCTGGACGCGGCGCGCTGGCGCGGGCTGCAGCAGGCGCTGGACGGGCCCGCCCCCTTCGTGCCCGTGTTGCGCGCCTGCGCCGAGATTGCGCCGACCCTGCGCATCCCCCTGCGCAACCTGCTGCTCTACCATGGCAATGTGCGCGTGTTCGGCACGCGCCAGCTGCTGCTCGATGTGCAGGCCCTGCGCCGCCGTCGCGGGCATGCCGCCGATGCCCCTTCCACCGACCCCACCGACTCCTGACTGGGCCTGAGCATGGTGCACAACCGGACCGCGCTGTCGGTCAACCTCAACAAGGTCGCGCTGGTGCGCAACACCCGCCACCTGGGCATTCCCTCGGTCGTGCGCGCGGCCGAGCTGTGCCTGCGGGCCGGCGCCGCCGGCATCACCGTGCACCCGCGGCCCGACGAGCGCCACATCCGCGCGCACGACGTGCACGAGCTGGCCGCCGCGCTCAAGGCCTGGCCCGATCGCGAATACAACATCGAGGGCAACCCCTTCCACAACCTCATGGACTTCGTGCGCGCGGTGCGCCCGCACCAGGCCACCTTCGTGCCCGATGCCGAAGGCCAGTTCACCAGCGACCACGGCTGGCGCTTTCCCGCCGACGCCGAGCGCCTGCGCCCCCTGATCGCCGAATGCCACGCGCTGGGCGTGCGCGTGAGCCTGTTCATGGACGCCGAGGCCGACCAGATGGCGGCGGCCCGGGCGGTCGGTGCCGACCGGGTCGAGCTCTACACCGAACCCTACGCCGCCGCCTTCGGCACGCCGGCGCAGGACGAGCAGCTGCGCCGCTTCGCCCGCGCCGCGCAGGCCGCGCTGGACGCTGGCCTGGCGGTCAACGCCGGGCACGACCTCAACCGCGACAACCTCACGCCCTTCCTGCGCCAGGTGCCGGCCGTCAGCGAAGTCTCCATCGGCCACGCGCTGATCGCCGACGCGCTGGAGCTGGGCTACGCGGCCACCGTCCAGGCCTACAAGCGCTGCATCGACGGCGCGTTCGACGCATGAGCATTTACGGCATCGGCACCGACATCTGCGACGTGCGCCGCATCGCGGCCACGCTGGAGCGCCAGGGCGAACGGTTCGCCGGCAAGGTGCTCAGCGAGGCCGAGTTCGCCGTCTGGCAGCGCCGCAGCGCGCGCTGGCCGCAGCGCGGCCTGCGCTACCTGGCCACGCGCTTCTCGGCCAAGGAGGCTTTTTCCAAGGCCATCGGCCTGGGCATGCGCATGCCCATGAGCTGGCGCCGCTGCGAGATCGCCAACCTGCCCAGCGGCCAGCCCGTGATCGTGCTGCACGGCGAGCTCAAGACCTGGTTCGAGGCGCGCGGCCTGCGCGCCCACGTGACCGTGACCGACGAAACCGACTACGCGGCCAGCTTCGTGGTCGTCGAACGCACAGCCCCCCCTTCGCCATGAACCACCACGCCCCCCTGATCATCGACGTCGCCGGCCTGAGCCTGACCGACAACGACCGCCAGCGCCTGGACCACCCCCTGGTGGGCGGCGCCATCCTGTTTGCCCGCAACTGGCGCGACCGCGCGCAGCTCACGCGGTTGTGCGCCGAGATCAAGGCGGTGCGCGACGACCTGCTGATCGCGGTCGACCACGAGGGCGGCCGTGTGCAGCGCTTCCGCACCGACGGGTTCACCGCGCTGCCGCCGATGGCCGCCTTCGGCGAGCGCTGGATGGCCGGCGGCGCCGACGGCGACGGCGCGATGCGCGCGGCCGACGCCGCCACGGCGGCCGGCTTCGTGCTCGGCGCCGAGCTGCGCGCCTGCGGCGTGGACCTGAGCTTCACCCCCGTGCTCGACCTCGACCACGGGGACAGCTCGGTCATCGGCGACCGCGCCTTCGCGCGCGACCCGCGCGTGGTCACGGTGCTGGCGCAGGCGCTGATGCATGGCCTGCGCCAGAGCGGCATGGCCAACTGCGGCAAGCACTTTCCCGGACACGGCTACGTGCGCGGCGACACGCACCACGAGATCCCGCGCGATCCGCGTTCGCTCAAGGCCATCCTGGCCGACGACGCATTGCCCTACGGCTGGCTCAGCGCCTCGCTCAGCGCGGTCATGCCCGCGCACGTGGTCTACCCCAAGGTGGACGCCCGGCCCGCCGGTTTCTCGGCGCGCTGGCTGCAGGACGTGCTGCGCGCGCGCCTGGGCTTCACCGGCGCGGTGTTCAGCGACGACCTGGGCATGGCCGCGGCGCGCCAGATCGAAGGCCGCGCGGTGCGCTTCGCCGAGGCCGCCACGGCGGCGCTGCAGGCGGGCTGCGACATGGTGCTGCTGTGCAACCAGAGCGTGGTGGACGGCGGCGCGCCGATCGACGAGGCGATCGACGAGCTTTCGCGCGCCGCGCTGCAGGGCGGCTGGACGCCGTCGCCCGCGAGCGAGGAGCGCCGCCGCACCCTGCTGCCTCAGGGCCAGGCCATGGCCTGGGACGATCTGATGGTGGATCCGCGCTACATGCGTGCGCTGTCGCTGCTGCCCTGAGGCGCCCCGGGCGGGCGCTCAGCGGTCCAGTCCGAGCTTGTCGAGCAGGTCGGCCACGAGTTCGAGGCGCAGCAGCGGGTTGTCCAGCGCCATCAGCCGCTGCTTGAGCGCCAGCGGGGCCGGCACCAGTTCGCACCAGCGGTTGGCCACCCAGCCGGCGTCGTCCCAGTGGTACGGTGGCTGGATCGGCAACTGGTCCTCGGCGCCGGGCTGGCGCTCGCGCAGGTTCTCCAGCACGCGCTTGAGGCCGGTGGCCACCGAGGCCAGTTCGTCCGGCACGGGCGCGGGGAGGTCGGCCGGCAGCAGTTCGACGTCGGCCACCCACAGGCCATGCGGCAGCCGCGTGCGGCGCGTGACGTTGAAGCGCTGCAAGCCCTGGCAGCGGATCATGTAAAGCCCTGGCTGGGGTTTTTCCAGCGATTCGATGCGCGCGAGCACGCCGATCGGGTGGAAATCTTCCTTGGCGAAGCCGTCGCCGCCGGGCGGGGCCTTGGGGTCGGGCCGGCGCACCTCGCTGCCTTCGCTCAGGCTCACCACGCCGAAGGGCGCGCCGGCCTTGTGACAGCGGCCGATCATGTCGAGGTAGCGCACCTCGAAGATGCGAAGCGGCAGCCAGCCGCCTGGGAACAGGACGGTCTGCAGCGGGAAGAGGGGCAGCTGGGCGAGCTTGAGTGCCTCAGCCGCCGGGCCGTCGCTCAATCCTCGACCACCGCGTCGGCGCTCTGGCGCTGCATCATGGCCAGCAGGCTGGCCACGGTGGCGCGCAGTTCGCGGCGGTCGCAGATGAAGTCGACCGCGCCCTTGGTCTGCAGGAACTCGGCGCGCTGGAAGCCCTCGGGCAGCTTCACGCGCACGGTGTTCTCGATCACGCGCGGGCCGGCGAAGCCGATCAGCGCCTTGGGTTCGGCGATCACCACGTCGCCCACGAAGGCGAAGCCCGCGCTGACGCCGCCCATGGTGGGGTCGGTGAGCACGCTGATGTAGGGCAGGCCCTTCTTGGCCAGGCGCGTGAGGGAGGCGTTGGTCTTGGCCATCTGCATCAGCGACAGCAGGCCCTCCTGCATGCGCGCGCCGCCGGTGGCGGTGAAGCAGACGAAGGGCACCTTCTGCGCGATGGCCTCTTCGACGCCGCGCACGAAGCGCTCGCCGACCACCGAGCCCATGGAGCCGCCCATGAAGTCGAACTCGAAGCAGGCCGCGATCAGGCTGATGCCCTTGACGGCGCCGCCCATGACGATGAGGGCATCGGTCTCGCTGGTGCTCTCCAGCGCTTCCTTCAGCCGCTCGGGGTACTTGCGGCTGTCCTTGAACTTGAGCGCGTCGACCGGCAGCACCTCCTGCCCGATCTCGTAGCGGCCCTCGGCGTCGAGGAAGGCGTTGAGGCGCGCGCGTGCACCGATGCGGTGGTGGTGCGAGCAGTGCGGGCAGACGTTCTGGTTCTTCTCGAGGTCGTTCTTGTAGAGCACGGCCTCGCAGCTGGGGCACTTCACCCACAGGCCCTCGGGCACGCTGCGGCGCTCGGTGGGGTCGGTCGGGGTGATCTTGGGGGGGAGCAGCTTTTCGAGCCAGGACATGCGGTTCTCCAGGGGGGAGTGAGGGGCGCGAGGCGGGATTATGCGTCCAGCGCTTTTCGGATGGTGCGCATGAACTGGACGGCCACGGGCACCACTTTTTCGTGCGGTTCGTCTTCTATGAGCTGGATGAGCTTGCTGCCGATCACCACCGCGTCGGCGGTGCGGCCGATGGCACGGGCGGTGTCCGCGTCCCGGATGCCGAAACCCACGCCGACCGGGATGCTCACGTGCGCGCGGATGCGCGGCAGCATGGCCTCGACCTGCGAGACGTCCAGCGTGCCCGCGCCGGTGACGCCCTTCAGTGAAACGTAGTACACGTAGCCGCTGGCCACGCGCGCCACCTGGGCCATGCGCTCGTCGGTGGAGGTGGGGGCGAGCAGGAAGATCAGGTCCATGTCGCGCGCGCGCAGGGCGCGGGCGAAGTCCTCGCATTCCTCGGGCGGGTAGTCCACCACCAGCACGCCGTCCACGCCGGCCTCGGCCGCGTCGTTCACGAAGGCGCCGGCGCCGTGCTTCTGGTCGTAGCGCTCCACCGGGTTGGCATAGCCCATGAGCACCACGGGCGTGGTGGTGTTGCGCTCGCGGAAGCGCTTCACCATGGCCAGCACCTGCGCCAGGCCGATGCCGGCGGCCAGCGCGCGGTCGCCCGCCTTCTGGATCACGGGGCCGTCGGCCGAGGGGTCGGAGAAGGGTACGCCGAGTTCGATGATGTCGGCGCCCGCGTCGGCCATGCCCAGCATCAGCTCGGGTGTGATGTCGGCAAAGGGGAAGCCGGCGGTCACGTAGGGGATCAGGGCCTTGCGGCCCTGGGCCTTGAGGTCGGACAGGGTCTTTTCGATGCGGCTCATTTGTTCTGGCCCCCCTTGACGGTGTGGCCGCGCAGGGAAGGGCGGTCGTAGAAGTCCACGCCCGAGAGGTCGGCCACGGTGCCGATGTCCTTGTCGCCTCGGCCCGAGAGGTTGACCAGGATGGACTGCGTGGGCTGCAGGGTCTTGGCGAGTTTCATGGCGTGCGCCACGGCGTGGCTGGACTCCAGCGCCGGGATGATGCCCTCGGTGCGGCAGAGGTAGTGGAAGGCCTCCAGCGCCTCGGTGTCGGTGATGCCCACGTACTCGGCGCGGCCGATGTCCTTGAGGAAGGCGTGCTCCGGCCCGACGCCAGGGTAGTCCAGGCCCGCGCTGATGCTGTGCGTTTCGGTCACCTGGCCGTTGTCGTCCTGCAGCACGTAGGTGCGGTTGCCGTGCAGCACGCCGGCGCTGCCGCGCTGCAGCGAGGCCGAGTGCTTGCCGCTGTCCAGGCCTTCGCCGGCCGCCTCCACGCCGATGAGGCGGGTGTTGGCATGCCCTATGTAAGGGTGGAAGATGCCCATGGCGTTGCTGCCGCCGCCCACACAGGCGATCACCGCGTCGGGCTGCTCGCCCGCGCAGCCGGCCTCGCGCAGCATCTCGGGCATCTGCGTCAGGCATTCCTTGCCGATGACGCTCTGGAAGTCGCGCACCATCATCGGGTAGGGGTGCGGCCCGGCCACGGTGCCGATGATGTAGAAGGTGTTGTCCACGTTGGCGACCCAGTCGCGCATGGCCTCGTTGAGCGCGTCCTTCAGGGTCTTGCTGCCGCTTTCCACGGGTACCACGGTGGCGCCCAGCAGCTTCATGCGGTAGACGTTGGGGCTCTGGCGCTTGACGTCCTCGCTGCCCATGTAGACCACGCATTCCAGGCCGTAGCGCGCGCAGATGGTGGCGGTGGCCACGCCGTGCTGGCCCGCGCCGGTCTCGGCGATGATGCGCGGCTTGCCCATGCGGCGCGCCAGCATGGCCTGGCCGATGGTGTTGTTCACCTTGTGCGCGCCGGTGTGGTTGAGGTCCTCGCGCTTGAGAAAGATCTGCGCGCCGCCCATCTCGCGGCTCATGCGCGCGGCGTGGTAGACCGGGCTGGGCCGGCCCACGAAGTGGGCGAGCTCGTAGCGGAATTCGGCCAGGAAGTCCGGGTCGTGCTGGTACTTCTCGTAGGCCGCTTGGAGTTGATTGATGGCGTGGGTGAGCGTCTCGCTCACGAAGCTGCCGCCGTAGATGCCGAAGTGGCCGCGGGCGTCGGGTTGCTGGTAGGGGGTCTGCATGCGAAATCCTGTGCGGTGAATGGCCCCCGCGCGACCCGGGAACGGGTCAGGATCGCTGCGGGGAGGGTGCTGGCGCCGGACCGACCGGGTCATCGGCGGCGCGCACGGCGGCCACGAAGGCCTGCATCTTGTCGGCGCTCTTGATGCCCTTGGACACCTCGATGCCGGAGCTCACGTCAACGGCCCAGGGCCGGACGAGCCGAATGCCATCGGTCACGTTTGCAGGCGTGAGTCCACCAGACAAAACGAGGCGAGAGCTGGCGTTTAGTCGAGGGTGTGACCACGAGAAGGCCGTCCAGTCGAAGGATTGGCCGCCGCCACCGAAACCCTCGACGTGGGCGTCGAGCAGGATGGCTTGGGCGGAGACGAAATCATCGGCGAATTGTAGGAGATCGAAGCCTTTGCCTGCCTCGCCGGCGGGAATGCGTGCCGCGCGCAGGTAGGGCCGGCCCGCGGCCTGTGCCTCGGTGGGCGTTTCGTCGCCGTGCAGCTGCAGCAGGGCGTTGGGCACCGCGCGCAGGCCGCGCGCGATCCACTCGGGGCTGGCGTTGACGAACAGCAGCACCGGCGTGACGAAGGCGGGCAGGCGGCGCGCCAGTTCGCCGGCGCGCTCGGGCGAGACGAAGCGCGGGCTGGGCTCGTAGAGCACAAAGCCGATGGCGTCGGCCCCGGTGTGCACGGCCGCGTCCACGTCGGCTTCGCGCGTGAAGCCGCAGAACTTGATGCGGGTGCGGTGGGCGGACATGGATGGAAGGGCTAGGGCAGCCAGTCGAAGGCCGGCGTGCGCTCGGGCAGGCCCCAGGCGGCATCGTAGACCGGGCCGAGAAAGTACAAGCCGTCGGGGGAGAAGGTGGGCGCCGCGGCGTCGCGGCTGCGGGCGGCCAGCACCTCGGCCATCCACCCGGGCGGGCGGTTGCCGCTGCCAATGGCGATGAGGCAGCCCATGATGTTGCGGATCATGTGGTGCAGGAAGGCGTTGGCCTCGAACTCGAAGCGCCAGTAGGCACCGCGCCGGGTGATGTCGATGCGCCGCAGCGCCTTCACCGGCGTGTGCGCCTGGCATTGCGAGGCGCGGAAAGAAGTGAAGTCGTGCTCGCCGATGAGCGAGGCGGCGGCCTGGCGCATCGCGTCGAGGCTGAGCGGCCGGAACACCCAGCCGACCTGGCCTTGCTCCACGCTGGGCCGCACAGGCGATTCGAGCAGCACGTAGGCGTAGCGCCGCGCGATGGCGCTGGCGCGGGCGTGGAAGGCCGCGGGCACTTCCCGCGCCCATTGCACGGCGATGTCGGGGGGCAGGAAGCTGTTGGTGCCTCGCACCCAGGCGTATTCGTCGCGCTGCAGGGGGGTGTCGAAGTGCACCACCTGCATGAGCCCGTGCACGCCGGTGTCGGTGCGGCCCGCGCACAGGGTGCTCACGGCGGGCAGGGCACAGAACTGGCTGAGCGCCGCCTCCAACTTGTCCTGGACGGTGTTGCCGCTGGGCTGGCTCTGCCAGCCGTCGTAGGCGCGGCCGTTAAAGCTCACGCCCAGCGCGATGCGGGGCATCGGGCTGGGCGTGGCGGCGGGATCGGCAGGGGTGTCGGTCAAGCGATGGCGTCAGGTCGTCAGGTCGGCCAGGAAGGTGCTGGCCTTGGCCTTGAGCGGGCCGGACGCTTCGGCCAGCACTTCCTCGGCGAGCGAGCGCGCGCCTTCGAAGTCGCCAATGGCGCGGAATTCCTCGGCCAGCGAAAGCTTGGTCTCCAGGGGGTTTTCTTCCGTGAGCTCGCCCGCGGGTGCCATGGTCACGGGCTCCTTGTGGCCGCTGTCGAGGTCGAGATTGAGCCCGTCGAGGTTGAAGTCCATCAGGTTGCCGGCGGGCGCGGGGGCGGGTGCCGCGGCATTGGCCAGGTCCAGGTCGAAGCCGGGGGCGCTGATGCTGTCGGGCGCGCCGCGCAGGCTGGGCACCTCGATGTCGGCCGGCGTGGTGGCCGAGCGCTCGGTCTCGTGGGCGGGCGAAGGCAGGTCGAGATCGAAGTCCATCGCGTGCGAGGACGCGGCACTGGCGGGCTGCACCGAGGGCGCGGTGAGGGCGTCGGTGGCGTCGAGGTCGTCCAGGTCCGACATGGCGACCATGTCGGGGTGCTCGGCCGGTGCCGGGCGGGACGGCGGGGCGTCGTCCATGGGCAGATCGAGGTCCAGGTCCAGCGGACCGGCGCCCGTGGAGGCCTGTGAATCGAGGTTGACCGTGCTGGGACTGAAGGCGTGCAGCCCGCCGGCCAGGGTGGCGGCGGCGGCGCCGGCTTTGGCCAAGGGCTTGCCGCCGGGGTGGTAGAGCGGGTTGGTGGGGTCGAGTTCGCGGCCGAGTTCGCAGGCACGCTCCCACTCGGGGCCTTCGCCCTGCGTGAGGCCGAAGGCCTCGCTCGCCACCACCTCGAAGGCGCGGGCGTCGCGGCGCTTGGCGTAGATCTCCAGCAGCTTGGTGTGAATGGCGACGCGCGTGGGGGTGCTGCGCATGGCCTCCTTGAGGATTTCCTCGGCCTGCAGGTCGCGGCCATAGGCGAGGTACACGTCGGCCTCGGCCACCGGGTCCACGTCGCCGGCGGCGTCGAGCTGGCTGGGCGAATAGACCATGGACGAGCCCGAGGCCATGGCCTCGGCGGTGTCGATGCGCTGGCCGCCGCTGGAGCCGAAGAAGGAGTCGGGCTGCAGGCGGCTTTCCAGGAAGGAGCTGTCGACGTTGGCGTTGGCCTTTCGCTGCCGCACGCGCCACAGACCGAGGCCGGCCAGCAGCGCCAGCACGCCGCCCACCACGGGCAGGAGCAGGGGGTTCTCGGTGAGGCTGCTGAGGAAGCTGGGTTCATCGGCGGCGGGCGCCGGCACGGCGGGCGGGCTCGGGACCTTCACGGCAGGGGCCGGCGCGGGCGCCGGGGCCGTGGCTTGCGCCGGCGCGGGAGCGGGTGCAGGCGTGGCCGGTGCTTCGGCGGCTGGCGCGGGGGCAGTGCTGGGCGCAGGGGCCTCGGCGGCCGGTGCCGTGGCCGGGGTGGTGGGTGCCGCCGGCGCGGGCGAAGCGGCGGCGGGCGCCGGCGCCGGGGTGGGGGCCGCTGCGGGGGCAGCGGGCGCCGCAGGGGCCTTGGCCTGGTCGCCAAGCTTGGCGAGCTCTTCGATGTTGCGTTGCAGTTCGGCGCTGCGCTGGGCCGCGTCGGACGACTGGCGCTGCTGCGCGATCTGGGCTTCGCTGCTGGTGCCCGGTGTGCTGCCCGAGGGGCGGCTCAGCGTCAGGCGGTCGCTGGACGGCGCCGGGGCGCTCCGGTCCTGCACCTCGCTTTGCACGCGGCCAGTGGCCTCGCGCTGGGCGGTGTCGACCCGGGCGGCGGGGGCGGCGCCGGCCAGGCGACGGCGGTACTCGTCGAAGTCGCGGCTTTGCGCGGCGATGGTCTGTCGGGCTTCACCGGCGTCGATGGCCGAGGCGCTGGCCTGCGAGGGCAGGTCGATGACGGCGCCCGCGCGGACGCGGTTGACGTTGTTGTCGATGAAGGCGCTGGGGTTGGCCTGCAGCATGGCGACCAGCATCTGGTCGAGCGAGACGTTCGCCGGGCGGTGGGCCTGGGCGATGGCGCCGGCCGTGTCGCCGCGCCGTACCGTGACCTGGCGCGGCGCGGCGCTGGCCGGTGCGGCGGCAGGCGCGGGCGCCGGGCGCGGCGCGCTGGCCACGGGGGCCGGCGCCGAAGCTGCGGGCGCAGGCACGGGCGCGGGTGCCGCGGCCGAAGGGGCGGGCGCCGTCGGGGCCGGCGCGCTGGCGCGTGGTGCGATGGGCGCCGGCTGCGGCGTCGACGCACGCAGGTTCGGCGGGTCGAACAGCAGGGTGTAGTCGCGCACCACGCGGCCGGTGGCCCAGTTGGCTTCGAGGATCAGGTCGACGAAGGGCTCGTTGACGGCGTTCGGGCCGCGCAGGCGCAGGTAGGCGCGGCCGTCGGCGCGGCGCTGCAGGGTGATTTCGAGGCCGTTGAGGGCCGGGTTCACGTCCACGCCGGCGGCGCGGTAGGTGGCGCCGGGGGCGAGCGTCACGCGCAGGCTGGACGCCTCGTTGGCATTGATTTCAGGGACGTCGATCTCGGCGCGCAAGGGCTCGCCGAGGGCCGATTGCACCGAGACCCGTCCGAGGGCCAGTGCCTGGGCGTCGTGGGCGCTGAACACCAGCGTGGTGACCAGCGCGGCGGCTGCGATGGCGTGCAGGTTGGCCAGGCCACGCCGACTTGTGCGGTCCGACACGGACGAGGTCAAGGGCAATGGGGTGTGTCGGGTGTGGGATGGCACTGGAACCTCGATGGGAAAAACCGAGAAATGACCATAGCATCAACGGATTACGGTTACAAGCTGAGAATCCGCTTGAGTTTGTGAGCCTACCGTTCGTCCCGCTGAGCCCCTCCGGTCTCGTTGCGGGTGTGCAACGAGACCAGGGGGCGCTAGGCCTGGCCGAGGCCCTGCTCAGGCCTGCAGCAGAATCCGCAGCATGCGGCGCAGCGGCTCCGCGGCGCCCCAGAGCAGCTGGTCGCCGATGGTGAAAGCGCCGAGGTATTCCGGGCCCATCGCCATCTTGCGCAGGCGGCCCACGGGAATGGTCATGGTGCCCGTCACGGCCACGGGCGTGAGGTCGCGCAGGGTGTCTTCCTTGGTGTTGGGCACCACCTTCACCCAGGCGTTGTCGGCCGCGATCATGGCCTCGATGTCGGCCAGCGGCACGTCCTTCTTCAGCTTGAAGGTCAGGGCCTGCGAGTGGCAGCGCATGGCACCGACGCGCACGCAGAAACCGTCCACGGGCGTGGCCGGGGTACCGAAGCCCTCGCCCTGGCCGAGGATCTTGTTGGTCTCGGCCATGCCCTTCCATTCTTCCTTGGACATGCCGTTGCCCAGGTCCTTGTCGATCCAGGGGATCAGCGAGCCGCCCAGGGGCACGCCGAAGTTGGCCACCTCGGCGCCGCTGAGGGAGCGCTGCTTGGCGATGACCTTGCGGTCGATTTCGAGGATGGCGCTCTTGGGGTCGTCCAGCAGGGCCTTCACCTCGGCGTTGAGCGTGCCGTATTGCGTGAGCAGCTCGCGCATGTGCTGCGCGCCACCGCCGCTGGCGGCCTGGTAGGTCTGGGTGCTCATCCACTCGACCAGGCCGGCTTTGTAGAGGGCGCCCACGCCCATGAGCATGCAGCTCACGGTGCAGTTGCCGCCGATCCAGTCGCGCCCGCCCTTGGCGAGCGCGTTCTGGATGACCGACAGGTTGACGGGGTCGAGGACGATCACGGCGTCGTCCTTCATGCGCAGGCTGGAGGCGGCGTCGATCCAATGGCCCTTCCAGCCGGCGGCGCGCAGCTGGGGATAAACCTCGTTCGTGTAGTCGCCGCCCTGGCAGGTGATGACGATGTCGCAGCGCTTGAGCGCCTGGATGTCGTTCGCGTCCTGCAGCTTGTTCTCGTTCTTCGCCATCGCGGGGGCCTGGCCGCCCGCGTTGGAGGTGGAGAAGAACAAGGGCTCGATCAGGTCGAAGTCTTTTTCCTCGACCATGCGATCCATCAGGACCGACCCGACCATGCCGCGCCAGCCAACCAGTCCAACCAACTTGCTCATTGAGATACGCCCTTTCGTTGAAGTCATCGGGTCCAGACCAGACCGACTTGCCCGGCTCGTCTGGCCGGGAAGGGCGCACGACGAACCAGGCTGGATCAGCCCTTAATGGTCGTGGTTTTGGTGGAGATTGCGCGCACGGCCACACCCGCCGTGGCGGCGGATGCGATGTTCAAGGCGAACGGGCGGGCGGCAAACATGGAGCGCGATTGTAGTGGATCGCCGGGTGCGCAAGGCCCCGGCGCGCTTCAGCGCAGCGCCTTCACCACAGCGGCGCCCATCTCGGCGGTGCCGACACGGGTGGTGCCGTCGCTGTGGATGTCGGGCGTGCGCAGTCCCTGGGCGAGCACCGCCTTCACGGCGGTCTCGATGCGGTCGGCGGCCTCGGGCTGGTTCAGGCTGAAGCGCAGCATCATGGCCGCGCTCAGGATGGTGGCCAGCGGATTGGCCACGCCCTGGCCCGCGATGTCGGGCGCGCTGCCGTGGCTGGGCTCGTACAGGCCCTGGTTCTTCGCGTTCAGGCTGGCCGAGGGCAGCATGCCGATGGAGCCGGTGAGCATGGAGGCTTCGTCGGACAGGATGTCGCCGAACATGTTGCCGGTGACGACCACGTCGAACTTCTTGGGCGCGCGCACCAGCTGCATGGCGGCGTTGTCCACGTACATGTGCTCCAGTTCCACGTCGGGGTACTGGGCATGAACCTCGGTGACCACGTCCTTCCAGAACTGGAAGGTTTCGAGCACGTTGGCTTTGTCGACGCTGGTGACCTTCTTGTGGCGCTTGCGCGCGGCCTGGAAGGCGACGTGCGCGATGCGCTCGATCTCCGGCCTGCTGTAGCGCATGGTGTCGAAGGCTTCGTCGGCACCCGGGAAGTGGCCGTCGACCGCAGTGCGGCGGCCCCGCGGCTGGCCGAAATAGATGTCGCCGGTGAGCTCGCGGATGATGAGGATGTCCAGCCCGGAGATGACCTCGGGCTTGAGCGTGGAGGCGCCCACGAGTTCGGGGTAGCAGATGGCGGGGCGGAAGTTGGCGAACAGGCCCAGGTGCTTGCGCAGGCCCAGGATGGCCTGCTCGGGGCGCAGCGGGCGGTCGAGCTTGTCGTACTTCCAGTCGCCCACGGCGCCGAACAGCACGGCGTCGGCCTGCTGCGCCAGTTGCAGCGTGGCCTCGGGCAGCGGGTGGCCATGGGCTTCATAGGCCGCGCCGCCGACCAGGGCGGTTTCCATTTCGAAGGAGAGGTCGAGCGCCTGGAGGACCTTCACCGCTTCGGCGACGATTTCGGTGCCGATGCCGTCACCGGGGAGAACTGCGATTTTCATGGATCAGGGGTCAGCCGTTGAGGGTGTGGGCCAGCCAGGGCTTGGTGGCCAGGCGCTGCGCTTCGTAGGCGGCGATCTTGTCCTTGTGGCGCAAGGTCAGGCCGATGTCGTCCAGGCCGTTGAGCAGGCAGTACTTGCGAAAGGGCTGCACCTCGAACGGGATTTCCTGGCCATTGGGCTCCACGACCACCTGGCGCTCCAGGTCGATCGTGAGTTCGTAGCCGGGGAAGGCGGCGACTTCGTCGAACAGGCGCGCGACCGTGGCCTCGGGCAGCACGATGGGCAGCAGGCCGTTCTTGAAGCAGTTGTTGAAGAAGATGTCGGCGTAGCTGGGTGCGATCAGTGCGCGAAAGCCGTACTGGTCGATGGCCCAGGGCGCGTGCTCGCGGCTGGAGCCGCAGCCGAAGTTCTTGCGCGCCAACAGCACCGAAGCGCCCGCGTAGCGCGGCTGGTTGAGCACGAAGTCGGGGTTGGGCTTGCGCACGGCCGGGTCCTGGCCGGGCTCGCCCTTGTCGAGGTAGCGCCACTCATCGAACAGGTTGGGGCCGAAGCCCGTCTTGCGGATCGACTTGAGGAACTGCTTGGGGATGATCGCGTCGGTGTCGACGTTCTCGCGGTCCATCGGGGCGACCAGCCCCTTGTGGAGGGTGAACTTCTGCATGTCGAGGGCGCTTACTTGGAGATGTCCTGGATTTTTTCGCCGGCCTTTTCGATGCCGCGGCCCGTGGCCTGACCGGCTTTCTCAATGCCGCGTCCGGTCGCTTGGCCGGCTTCCTTGGCGTCTGCCTTGACGCCCTGCCAGGTGTTGCACGCCGCCAGCGAGAGCGACAGCGTCAGCGTGGTGACCATCCAGAGAGGGGATTTCATGCGGGTCTCCTGAAGTTGCGGTGGGTCAGGCGAGGGTGCGCACGTCCACGAAATGGCCGTGCACCGCGGCCGCGGCCGCCATGGCCGGCGACACGAGGTGGGTGCGACCACCAGCGCCCTGGCGGCCTTCGAAGTTGCGGTTGCTGGTGGAGGCGCAGCGCTCGCCGGGCTCCAGGCGGTCGGCGTTCATGGCCAGGCACATGCTGCAGCCTGGCTCGCGCCACTCGAAGCCGGCGGCCTTGAAGATCTCGTGCAGGCCTTCGCGCTCGGCCTGGGCCTTCACCAGGCCGGAACCCGGCACCACCATCGCCAGGCGCACGTTCTTGGCGACCTTCTGGCCCAGCTTCTTGACCATGGCCGCGGCCTCGCGCATGTCCTCGATGCGGCTGTTGGTGCACGAGCCGATGAACACCTTGTCGACGAAGATGTCGTTCAGGGGCTTGCCGGGCTCCAGACCCATGTACTGCAGCGCGCGCTCGATGGCGCCGCGCTTGCTGGCGTCCTTTTCCTTGTCGGGGTCGGGCACGCGGGCGTCGATGCCCAGCACCATTTCGGGCGAGGTGCCCCAGGTGACCTGAGGCACGATCTTCGCGGCGTCGAGTTCGACCACGGAGTCGAACGTTGCGTCGGGGTCGGAGTGCAGGCCGCGCCAGTAGGCGACGGCCTGGTCCCATTCCACGCCATTGGGCGAGAGCGGGCGGCCCTTGAGGTACTCGATGGTCTTGTCGTCCACCGCCACCAGGCCGGCGCGCGCGCCGGCCTCGATGGCCATGTTGCACACGGTCATGCGGCCTTCCATCGACAGCGCGCGGATGGCGCTGCCGGCGAACTCGATGGTGTAGCCCGTGCCGCCCGCGGTGCCGATGCGGCCGATGATGGCCAGCACAATGTCCTTGGCGGTGACGCCCTTGGCCAGCTGGCCTTCCACCTTGATGAGCAGGTTCTTGGCCTTCTTGGCCAGCAGTGTCTGCGTGGCCAGCACGTGCTCGACCTCGCTGGTGCCGATGCCGTGCGCCAGCGCGCCGAAGGCGCCGTGCGTGCTGGTGTGCGAGTCGCCGCAGACGACCGTCATGCCGGGCAGGGTGGCGCCGTTCTCGGGGCCGATCACGTGCACGATGCCTTGCCGCTGCGACAGGAAGGGGAAGAAGGCCGCGGCGCCGAATTCGGCGATGTTGGCGTCCAGCGTGGTGATCTGTTCCTTGCTGATCGGGTCGGCGATGCCGGCATAGCCGCGCTCCCAGCCGGTGGTGGGCGTGTTGTGGTCGGCCGTGGCGACGACCGAGCTCACGCGCCAGACCTTGCGGCCGGCCTGGCGCAGGCCTTCGTAGGCCTGCGGACTGGTCACCTCGTGCACGAGGTGGCGGTCGATGTAGAGGACGGCGGTGCCGTCTTCCTCGGTGTGGACGACGTGTTCGTCCCAGATCTTGTCGTAGAGCGTGCGTCCCATGGCTTGTCTCACAGGGCCTCTGTGGGCCGGGCAAACATTTTAGGCGTCGGAGCGAAAAAAGACGCCCGCCGCGGCTGGATGCCGCGGCGGGCGCAGGGTCAGGTGAAGGGGCGCGGGGGCCGCGTCACTTCTTGGCGCCGGGCACGTCGCGGCGCGGCGAGCCGGTGAACAGCTGGCGCGGGCGGCCGATCTTGTACTCGGGGTCGCTGATCATTTCGTTGAGCTGGGCGATCCAGCCCACGGTGCGGGCCAGCGCGAAGATGCCGGTGAACAGGTTGACCGGAATGCCGATGGCGCGCTGCACGATGCCCGAGTAGAAGTCCACGTTGGGGTAGAGCTTGCGCTGCACGAAGTAGTCGTCTTCCAGGGCGATCTTTTCCAGCTGCTTGGCCAGCTTGAACAGCGGGTCGTTGCCCAGGCCCAGCTCTTCCAGCACCTCGTTGCAGGTTTCCTGCATCAGCTTGGCGCGCGGGTCGTAGTTCTTGTACACGCGGTGACCAAAGCCCATGAGCTTGACGCCGGAGTTCTTGTCCTTGACCTTCTCCATGAACTCGCCAACCTTGGCCACGCCGCCGTTGCGCTGGATGTCTTCCAGCATGTTCAGGCAGGCCTCGTTGGCGCCGCCGTGGGCGGGGCCCCAGAGGCAGGCCACGCCGGCCGCGATGGCGGCGAACGGGTTGGTGCCCGAGGAGCCGCACAGGCGCACGGTGGAGGTGGAGGCGTTCTGCTCGTGGTCGGCGTGCAGGATGAAGATGCGGTCGAGCGCGCGCTCGAGCACCGGGTTGACCTTGTAGTCCTCGCAGGGCACGCCGAACATCATGCGCAGGAAGTTGCCGGCGTAGGACAGCTCGTTGCGCGGGTACATGTAGGGCTGGCCGACGCCGTACTTGTAGGCCATGGCCACCAGCGTGGGCATCTTGGCGATCAGGCGGATGGCCGCGATCTCGCGGTGCTGCGGGTTGTTGATGTCGGTGCTGTCGTGATAGAAGGCCGACAGGCCGCCCACCAGGCCCGTGAGCACGGCCATGGGGTGGGCGTCGCGGCGGAAGCCGCGCAGGAAGAACTGCATCTGCTCGTTGACCATGGTGTGGTTGGTCACGAGCTTGTGGAAGTCGGTGCGCTGCTTGTCGTCGGGCAGCTCGCCGTTGAGCAGCAGGAAGCAGACGTCGAGGTAGTCGCAGTGGGTGGCGAGCTGCTCGATGGGGTAGCCGCGGTACAGCAGCTCGCCCTTGTCGCCGTCGATGTAGGTGATGGCCGACTGGCACGAGGCGGTGGACAGGAAACCCGGGTCATACGTGAACATGCCCGTCTGCGCGTACAGCTTGCGGATGTCGATGACGTCCGGGCCGATGCTGCCGCCGTAGACCGGCAGTTCGACGCTGGGGCTGCCGTTGGAGAACGTCAGGGTGGCTTTGTTGTCGACGAGTTTCATGCAGATTCCTCGGGTGATGGAGTGGAGCGGGCGGCGCGCAGCAAGGCAAGCACTTGCGTCACGTCGTCGCGGTCGATGGCCCCTTCGGGGGGCTTGCGGCCGAGCAGCAGATCGAGCAGGTCGTTGTCCGACAGCTCCATCAGCTGGCCCAAGGCATCGGCCTGTCGCACCGTCAGCCGGTGGGCATGGCGGGCGAAAAAGCGCTCGATGAACAGGTCGTTCTCGAGCAGTCCACGGCGGCACCGCCAGCGCAGCTTGCTGAGGCTGCGCTCGTCGAGCAGGTCGTCAACGGCGGCGGTGGCGTGCATGGCGGGTGGGACGGCGGGCGCGCTCAGACGGCGCGCAACACCATCATTTCCTTGATCTTGCCGATGGCCTTGGTGGGGTTCAGGCCCTTGGGGCAGACATCGACGCAGTTCATGATGGTGTGGCAGCGGAACAGGCGGTACGGGTCCTCGAGGTTGTCGAGGCGCTCGCTCGTGGCCTGGTCGCGGCTGTCGGCGATGAAGCGGTAGGCCTGCAGCAGGCCGGCCGGGCCGACGAACTTGTCCGGGTTCCACCAGAAGCTCGGGCAGCTCGTGGAGCAGCTCGCGCACAGGATGCACTCGTACAGGCCGTTGAGCTCCTCGCGCTCCTCGGGCGACTGCAGGCGCTCCTTCTCCGGGGGGATGCTGTCGTTGACCAGGTAGGGCTTGATGCTGTGGTACTGCTTGAAGAACAGCGTCATGTCGACGATGAGGTCGCGCACCACCGGCAGGCCGGGCAGGGGCTTCAACACGATGTCGCCCTTGAGCGTGTTCATGTTGGTCAGGCAGGCCAGGCCGTTCTTGCCGTTGATGTTCATCGCGTCCGAACCGCAGACGCCTTCGCGGCAGGAGCGGCGGAACGAGATGGACGGGTCCACGGCCTTGAGCTTCATCAGCGCGTCGAGCAGCATGCGCTCGTGGCCGTCCAATTCGACCTGGATGGTCTGCATGTACGGCTTGGCGTCCTTCTCGGGGTCGTAGCGGTAGATCTTGAATGTGCGAAGCATGTGGGGCTCTCCGGGGGCGTGCTCAGAACGTGCGGACCTTGGGCGGCACGGATTCGACGGTCAGCGGCTTGAGGTTCACCGGCTTGTAGCTCAGCGAGTTGTCCGCGCTGTGCCACAGGGTGTGCTTCATCCACTCGGCGTCGTTGCGGCCCAGCGGGAACTGCGCGTCGTCGGCGGGGCGCTCGTAGTCGTACACGGTGTGCGCGCCGCGGCATTCGCGGCGGGCGGCGGCCGAGGTCATGGTGGCCTGGGCGCACTCGATCAGGTTTTCCACTTCCAGCGCTTCGATGCGCGCGGTGTTGAAGACCTTGGACTTGTCCTTGAGCTCGATCTTGCCCACGCGCTCGCGCATGGCGTTGATCTTCTGCACACCTTCGTCCATGCCGGCCTGGGTGCGGAACACGCCGGCGTGCTGCTGCATGGCCGAGCGCATGTCGTTGGCGACGTCCTGCGCGTACTCGCCACTGGTGGTGGCGTCCAGGCGGGCCAGGCGCGACAGCGTGAGGTCGGCGCCGTCCTTGGGCACGGGCTTGAAGCTCTTGTTCTTGTCGTTGTACTGGACGATGTGGTTGCCGGCCGCGCGGCCGAACACCAGCAGGTCGAGCAGCGAGTTGGTGCCCAGGCGGTTGGCGCCGTGCACGCTCACGCAGGAGCATTCGCCCACCGCGTACAGGCCATTGACCACCTTTTGGCCGCCCGTGCCGTCGGGCACGACGACCTGGCCATTGACGTTGGTCGGGATACCGCCCATCTGGTAGTGGATGGTGGGCACGACCGGGATCGGCTCGCGCGTGATGTCCACGTTGGCGAAGTTCACGCCGATCTCATAGACCGACGGCAGGCGCTTGTGGATGGTGTCGGCGCTGAGGTAGCTGAAGTTCAGCATGACGTAGTCCTTGTTGGGACCACAGCCACGGCCTTCCTTGATTTCCTGGTCCATGCAGCGCGAGACGAAGTCGCGCGGCGCCAGGTCCTTGAGCGTCGGGGCGTAGCGCTCCATGAAGCGCTCGCCCTCGGAGTTGACCAGGAAGGCGCCTTCGCCGCGGCAGCCTTCGGTCAGCAGCACGCCCGCGCCGGCCACGCCGGTGGGGTGGAACTGCCAGAACTCCATATCCTGCAGCGGGATGCCCGCGCGCGCGGCCATGCCCAGGCCGTCGCCGGTGTTGATGAAGGCGTTGGTGGAGGCCGCGAAGATGCGGCCCGCGCCGCCGGTGGCCAGCAGCGTGGTCTTGGCCTCGAGCAGGTAGACGTCGCCCGTTTCCATTTCGAGCGCGGTCACGCCCACCACGTCGCCTTCGGCGTCGCGCACCAGGTCAAGCGCCATCCACTCCACGAAGAAGGTGGTGCGAGCGGCCACGTTCTGCTGGTACAGGGTGTGCAGCATGGCGTGGCCGGTGCGGTCGGCCGCGGCGCAGGCGCGCGGCACGGCCTTCTCGCCGTAGTTGGCCGTGTGGCCGCCGAAGGGGCGCTGGTAGATGGTGCCGTCGGGGTTGCGGTCGAACGGCATGCCCATGTGCTCGAGCTCGTACACCACCTTGGGCGCTTCGCGGCACATGAACTCGATCGCGTCCTGGTCGCCGAGCCAGTCGGAGCCCTTGATCGTGTCGTAGAAGTGGTAGTGCCAGTTGTCCTCGCTCATGTTGCCCAGCGAGGCGCCGATGCCGCCTTGCGCGGCCACGGTGTGCGAGCGGGTGGGGAAGACCTTGGACAGCACGGCCACCTTGAGGCCGGCGCGCGCCAGTTGCAGCGAGGCGCGCATGCCGGAGCCGCCGGCGCCGACGATGACGACGTCGAACTGGCGCTTGAGAAGGGATGCAGAGGCGGTCATGGCGTCAGAGTCTCCAGAGAACTTGAACGGCCCAGCCCAGGCAAGCCAGGAGCCAGACCAGGGTGAACACGTGCAGCACCAGGCGCAGGCCGGCGGGCTTGACGTAGTCCATCCAGATGTCGCGCACGCCGACCCAGGCGTGGTAGGCCAGCGCGATGAAGACGGCGAAGGTCAGGGCCTTCATCCACTGCGCGGCGAAGATCGCGGCCCAGCTGTCGTAGCCGAGCGGGCCGCTGGTGAACAGCACCTTCACCAGCAGCACGAGGGTGAACAGGGCCATGAGGGCGGCGGTGATGCGCTGGGCGAGCCAGTCGCGCGCGCCATAGTGGGCGCCGGTGACGACGCGCTTGGAACCGTAGTTGACGGACATGGTGTGGGACCTCCCGGCGATCAGTACAGGCCGAACAGCTTGGCGCCCAGCACCACGGTCAGGCCGATGCTCAGCACCAGGGTGACCACGGCGGAGGTCTTGCCGAACTGCTTGCTCACGGCGTCGTGGCTCACGTCCATCCAGAGGTGGCGCAGGCCGGCGATGAAGTGGTGCAGGTAGGCCCAGATGAGCGCCAGCACCACGAGCTTGAGCAGCCAGCCCGGCAGCCAGCCGCCGCCGGCGAAGGCGCTGGTGAAGCGCTCGAAAGAAATCTCGGACGACACCGAGGTGTCGAACAGCCAGACGATCAGGGGCAGGAGCAGGAACATCAACAGGCCGCTGACGCGGTGCAGGATCGACACCCAGCCGGCCGCGGGCAGGCGGTAGGTGGTCAGGTCCTTGAACGCGTTGATGTTGCGGAACTCAGGCCGCTTGCGGGTCAACTCGGGCATGGGAAGGGCTTTCGTGGGGAAGGCTCTCGGGCGGGGAGAGGGATGTAACCCATTGGTAACCGGGGTCACCGGGGCGGGCAAATTCTATTGCAATGCACCAAGCGATGGACTATGCCGGGCCGGCTATGTCCGACTGCGCCGTGGTGGTGCGCGGCGGAATCAGCTCAATTCATTGCGGTAGTGCCGGGCGTCGGTGCGGTACAGGCCGCGCCGCAGTTCCATGGGCGTGTCGTTGTAGGTGTAGGACAGGCGCTCCACGCTGAGCAGCGGGTGGCCCTCGGGGACGCTCAGGCGCTGGGCGGCGTCGGCGTCGGCCGCCACCGCCTTGATTTTTTCGGCCGCGCGCACCATGCGCACGCCGAAGCGCGATTCGAACAGCGCGTACATCGGGCCGGTGTCGCTGGCCAGGGTGTCAAGCGTGAGGCCCTTGAACGGCCCGCCGGGCAGCCAGATTTCCTCCAGGATGGCCGGCGTGCCGCCGAAGGCCAGCACGCGGCGCACCTGCAGCACGGCGTCGCCGCTGCGCAGGCCCAGCGGGCGCGCCACCTCGGCGGGCGCGCGCAGGCGGCGGCAGTCGATGATGCGGCGCTCGGCCGGGCCCTGGTCGTCCAGCGTGCCCTGGTCGGGCAGCAGGCGCAGGAAGCGGAACTGGATGTGCTGCTCGGCGTGCGTGGCGACGAAGGTGCCCTTGCCCTGGCGGCGCACCAGCAGGTTGTCGGTGGCGAGCTCGTCGATGGCCTTGCGCACCGTGCCCTGGCTGACGCGAAAACGCGCCGCGAGGTCGAACTCGCTCGGGATCATGTCGCCGGGTTTCCACTCGCCGGCCTGCAGGCTGCGCAGGATCAGCCCTTTGATCTGCTGGTACAGCGGGCTGAACGCTGGCGCGAGGGCGTCGGGGTCCGGGCTGGGGTCGGGGGAGGTGGGCGTGGTGGCCATGGGAGGGCGTGGTGGCGCCAACATGGGGCGTCGAATCATATCTTATATAAGACATAAGACAAATTGACCGCCTAGGGTTCACCCGGGTAAACTCGCCGACCGTCACCCGACCCGCCCAGCCCGCCCGCCACGCCTTGTTGGCGCGCACCGGCGCCTGCGGCTGCCACGCTTTCCAACCCCATCCCTGGAGTCTTCACCATGACCAAGAAGCCCGTTCGCGTCGCCGTCACCGGCGCCGCCGGCCAGATCGGCTACGCCCTGCTGTTTCGCATCGCCTCCGGCGAAATGCTCGGCAAGGACCAGCCCGTGATCCTGCAACTGCTGGAGATCCCGGACGAGAAGGCCCAGAAGGCGCTCAAGGGCGTGATGATGGAACTGGAAGACTGCGCCTTCCCGCTGCTGGCCGGCATGGAAGCCCACAGCGACCCGATGACCGCCTTCAAGGACACCGACTACGCCCTGCTCGTGGGCGCCCGCCCGCGTGGCCCCGGCATGGAGCGCGCCGACCTGCTGGCCGCCAACGCCCAGATCTTCACCGCCCAGGGCAAGGCCCTGAACGCCGTGGCCAGCCGCAACGTGAAGGTGCTGGTGGTCGGCAACCCCGCCAACACCAACGCCTACATCGCCATGAAGAGCGCGCCGGACCTGCCGCGCGAGAACTTCACCGCCATGCTGCGCCTGGACCACAACCGCGCGGCCAGCCAGATCGCCGCCAAGACCGGTGGCAAGGTCGGCGAGATCCAGAAGCTCACCGTGTGGGGCAACCACTCGCCCACCATGTACGCCGACTACCGCTTCGCCACCATCGGCGGCAAGGCCGTCAAGGACCTGATCAACGACCAGGTCTGGAACGAAACCGTGTTCCTGCCCACCGTGGGCAAGCGCGGCGCCGCCATCATCGAAGCGCGCGGCCTGTCTTCGGCGGCCTCGGCCGCCAACGCCGCCATCGACCACATGCGCGACTGGGCCCTGGGCTCCAATGGCCAGTGGGTCACCATGGGCGTGCCCTCCAACGGCGAATACGGCATCCCCAAGGACGTGGTGTTCGGCTTCCCGGTCACCACCGAAGGCGGCAAGTACAAGATCGTCGAAGGCCTGGCCATCGACGAATTCAGCCAGAAGTGCATCGACAAGACCCTGGCCGAGCTGCAGGGCGAGCAGGACGGCGTCAAGCACCTCCTGTAATTCCCTCCGCACACGATGGCCGACTGGAACCCCGCGCTGTACAGCCGCTACGAGGACGAACGCACCCGTCCCGCGCGCGAGCTGCTGGCGCGCGTTCCGCTGGCCACGCCGCGTTGGGTGGTGGACCTGGGCTGCGGCCCGGGCAACTCCACCGAGCTGCTGGTGCAGCGTTTCCCCGATGCCCGCGTGACGGGCATCGACAATTCCCCGGCCATGCTCGAGAGCGCGCGCCAGCGCCTGCCGGGCGTGGCCTTTTCCCTGGCCGACATCGCCAGCTGGCGCCCCGAGGGCGCTCCCGACCTCATCTACGCCAACGCCGCCCTGCAGTGGGTGCCGGGGCATGAGGCGCTGTTTCCCCGCCTGTTCGCGCTGCTGGCGCCGGGCGGCGTGCTCGCGGTGCAGATGCCGGACAACCTCGACGAGCCCAGCCACCGCCTGATGCGCGAGACCGCGGCCCAGCCGCGCTTCGCCACGGCCATCGGCGACGCCAGCCGCGTGCGCGAACCGCGCCGGCCCATCACCACCTACTACGACCTGCTCGCCGGGGACGCCGAGCGGGTGGACGCCTGGCACACGGTCTACCAGCACCGCATGGACTCGGCCGCCGCCATCGTCGAGTGGGTCAGCGCCACGGGACTGCGGCCTTTCATCGATCCGCTGGACGCCGCCCAACGGTCGGACTTCCTGGCCGACTACCAGGGCCGCATCGCCGCCGCCTACCCCACCCGCGCCGATGGTCGACGGCTGCTGGCCTTCCCGCGCCTCTTCGTCGTGGCGCAGCGCCCGTCATGAGCCGCCCGCGCGACGTTCTGCTCGGGCCCCAGGCCGGCGCCATCGCGCTGCCGGTCTGTGACCACTACAGCGGCGTCGAGGCGCGCATGCGCAAGAGCCTGGCGCTGCAGGCCGAGCTCACGGCCGAGTTCGGCGCCTGCGTGTTCGACGTCACCCTCGACTGCGAGGACGGCGCTCCGGTCGGCGGCGAGGCCGAGCACGCGGCGCTGGTCACCGAGCTGGCGCTGTCGGCTCCCGCCGGCGCCCGCGTCGCGGTGCGCGTGCACGCGGTCGACCACCCGGCCTTCGAGGCCGACGTCGCCCACATCGTCGGGCGCGCCGGCACGCGGCTCGCGCACGTGATGCTGCCCAAGGTCGAAACCGTGGCCGACGTCGACCGCGCCGCCGCGCTGCTCGACGCCGCCGGCGCACCGCAGCTGCCGCTGCATGCGCTCATCGAGTCGCCCGCGGCCGTGCACCGCGCCTTCGACATCGCCGCGCACCCGCGCCTGCAGAGCCTCAGTTTCGGCCTGATGGACTTCGTCTCCGCCCACGGCGGCGCCATTCCCTCGGCCGGCATGACCTCCGCCGGCCAGTTCAGCCACCCGCTGGTGCTGCGCGCCAAGGTCGAGATCGCCAGCGCCTGCCACGCGCACGGCAAGGTGCCCGCGCACGGCGTGGTCACCGAGTTCAAGGACCTCGCGGCGCTGCAAAACAGCGCGCGCCGCGCCGCGCACGAACTCGGCTTCACCCGCATGTGGAGCATCCACCCCGACCAGATCCGCCCCATCGTCGCGGCCTTCGCGCCCGCCGCCGACGAGGTGGACGAGGCCGCCACCGTCATCGAGCGCGCCGCCGCCGCGGCCTGGGCCCCCGTGCAGGTGGCCGGCCGCCTGCACGACCGCGCCAGCTACCGCTACTTCTGGCAGGTGCTGGAGCGCGCGCAGCGCACCGGCCGCCGCCTGCCCGAGGCCGTGCACGCCCTGTTCACCTGATCCTTTTTTTGCCTGTCCCCACGGAGAACCTGAGATGTCCAACTTCCTCGCCGACTACCGCGCCCACGCCGCCGAACGCGCCGCGCTGGGCATCCCGCCGCTGCCGCTGTCCGCGCAGCAGGTGGCCGAGCTGATCGAGCTGATCAAGAGTCCGCCGGCCGGTGAAGACGCCTTCCTGCTGGACCTGCTCACCCACCGCGTGCCGCCGGGCGTGGACGACGCCGCCAAGGTCAAGGCCAGCTTCCTGGCCGCCGTGGCGCACGGCGACCTGAAGGTGGGACTGGTGAGCAAAGCCAAGGCCACCGAGCTGCTGGGCACCATGGTGGGCGGCTACAACGTGCACCCGCTGATCGAGCTGCTCGACGACGCCGAGGTGGCGGCCGTGGCCGCCGACGGCCTGAAAAAGACGCTGCTGATGTTCGACTACTTCAACGACGTCGCGGCCAAGGCCAAGGCCGGCAACGCCAAGGCGCAGGAGGTGATGAAGAGCTGGGCCGAGGCCGAGTGGTTCACCAGCCGCCCCGAGGTGCCGAAGTCCATCACCGTCACCGTCTTCAAGGTGCCCGGCGAGACCAACACCGACGACCTGTCGCCCGCGCCCGACGCCTGGAGCCGCCCCGACATCCCGCTGCACTACCTGGCGATGCTGAAGAACACGCGCCCCGACGCGGCCTTCAAGCCCGAGGAAGACGGCAAGCGCGGCCCGATGCAGTTCATCGACGACCTGAAGAAGAAGGGCCACCTCGTGGCTTACGTGGGCGACGTGGTGGGCACGGGCTCCAGCCGCAAGTCGGCCACCAACTCGGTGATCTGGGCCACCGGCCAGGACATCCCCTTCGTGCCCAACAAGCGCTTCGGTGGTGTCACGCTCGGCGGCAAGATCGCGCCGATCTTCTTCAACACGCAGGAAGACTCGGGCTCGCTGCCGATCGAGGTGGACGTCTCCCAACTGGAGATGGGCGACGTGATCGAGGTGCTGCCCTACGACGGCAAGCTCACCAAGAACGGCAGCACCGTGGCCGAGTTCAAGCTCAAGAGCGACGTGCTGTTCGACGAGGTGCGCGCCGGCGGCCGCATCAACCTCATCATCGGCCGCAGCCTCACCGCCAAGGCGCGTGAGTTCCTGGGCCTGCCGGCGTCCACCGTGTTCCGCCTGCCGCAGGCGCCCGTGGCCACCAAGGCCGGCTTCACGCTGGCGCAGAAGATGGTCGGCCGCGCCGTCGGCCTGCCCGAAGGCCAGGGCGTGCGCCCCGGCACCTACTGCGAGCCGCGCATGACCACCGTGGGCAGCCAGGACACCACCGGCCCCATGACGCGCGACGAACTGAAGGACCTGGCCTGCCTGGGCTTCAGCGCCGACATGGTGATGCAGTCCTTCTGCCACACCGCCGCCTATCCCAAGCCGGTGGACGTGAAGACCCACCGCGAGCTGCCGGCCTTCATCAGCAACCGCGGCGGCGTGGCCCTGCGTCCCGGCGACGGCGTGATCCACAGCTGGCTCAACCGACTGCTGCTGCCCGACACCGTGGGCACCGGCGGCGACTCGCACACCCGCTTCCCCATCGGCATCAGCTTCCCGGCCGGCTCCGGCCTGGTGGCCTTCGGCGCCGCCACCGGCGTGATGCCGCTGGACATGCCCGAGTCGGTGCTGGTGCGCTTCAAGGGCCAGATGCAGCCGGGCGTGACCCTGCGCGACCTGGTGCACGCCATTCCCTACGCCGCCATCAAGGCCGGCCTGCTGACCGTGGCCAAGGCCGGCAAGAAAAACATCTTCTCGGGCCGCATCCTCGAGATCGAGGGCCTGCCGGACCTGAAGGTGGAACAGGCTTTCGAGCTGTCCGACGCTTCGGCCGAGCGCTCGGCCGCCGGCTGCACGATCAAGCTCAACAAGGAGCCGGTGATCGAGTACCTGAACTCGAACGTCGTGCTCATGAAGAACATGATCGCCGAGGGCTACCAGGACAAGCGCACGCTGGAGCGCCGCATCCAGAAGGTGCAGGAGTGGCTGGCGAACCCGCAGCTGCTCGAGGCCGACAAGGACGCCGAGTACGCCGCGGTCATCGAGATCGACCTGAACGAGCTCAAGGAGCCCGTGCTCTGCTGCCCCAACGACCCGGACGACGCCAAGCTGTTGTCCGACGTGGCGGGCACCAAGATCGACGAGGCCTTCATCGGCTCGTGCATGACCAACATCGGCCACTTCCGTGCCGCGGCCAAGCTGCTCGGCGGCCAGCGCGACATCCCCGTCAAGCTGTGGGTGGCGCCGCCCACCAAGATGGATGAGAGCGAGCTCATCAAGGAAGGCCACTACGCTGCCTTCGGCACGGCCGGCGCGCGCACCGAGATGCCGGGCTGCAGCCTGTGCATGGGCAACCAGGCGCAGGTGCGTGAGGGCGCGACGGTGGTCTCCACCAGCACGCGCAACTTCCCGAACCGCCTGGGCAAGAACACCAATGTGTTCCTGGCCTCGGCCGAGCTGGCGGCCATCGCCTCCAAGCTGGGCCGCATCCCGACCGTGGCCGAGTACCACGCCGAGATGGGCATCATCAACCAGGACGCCGACAGCGTGTACCGCTACATGAACTTCGACCAGATCGAGGAGTACGCGGAAACGGCCAAGGGCGTGACCGTCTGAATGGCGGCGGCCGCTCGGCCGCGCTGAATTGGCCATGGCGC